>NZ_JAZGQA010000369.1:0-1696 GCF_048593855.1 Yersinia sp. 2542 StPb PI | reverse complement strand
GTAATTGGTATCAAAGCACGGGATAGATAATATTGTGCTGGTATGCGAATTGAATAGGTAACATCTGGTATGGTGTGGGAATTCTCCTACGTCATGCCAGATTGAATGTAGTATACCGTAGGGTACAGCGCTGAGGTGGTTGAGGGCCAACGGGATTAAACCAACGCTAAGCCACGCCCCAGATTACCCACATTAGCTTTACCACTAATTTATTTGTTGATCCATAAATCCCAAATAGGCAAAACGAAGATCATCGATTAAGTGCTTCGCCAATGGCGTCAACGTCTGTTGCTGCCGATAAATTAAACTATAGTGCCCATCAGGTAGTTTTTCTTTGATAGGGATAATGGAGACAATTTTTTTCAGGTGAGGCACTGCCAGCATAGTTTTTGGCCCGACAAACAGGTAGTCCTCATTTAATACCAACTGCTCCGCAATAGCCGCAGAATCGCCAAAAATCACCGAACAGGTTGATTCTTTGCCATAGGGGAAAATTAACGCTTCCATATTACTGAAATACCCTGTGCTGGCCGTAGGTAAATACCATTTCGCCGCCCGTAAATCGCGTAATGACGTGCTATTAATTAACGGATGTCCTTTACGAGCAATAACACCGAATTCAGCAATAGCTAAATGTTCATCATTGAATTCATGCAGAGAAATATCGGGAGAGATAACGCCAATAAAGAAATCCATGCGGCCAAGGCGTAAAGAGGGCAGTAATTCTGACAGTTGTCCCTCAATCACGGTCAGTCTGGCGGTCGGGTAACGTTCCTGAAATTTCTTAACCACAGTAGGAACAATGCCAAATGCAGGTAAGTGGGAGCAACCGAAGGTCACTGACCCATGAGATGATCGTTCAATCTGCCTTAATTCATCAATTGCTCGTTCCAGTTCATTAAGAATCATATTCATTCTAGGCTCAAATATCCTCCCCATCTCGGTTAAAACCGCACCTCGTGCCCCTCTGACCAACAGTGAAACACCTAATATTTTTTCTAATTCCTGAATGCTTCGCGTCATCGCTGGCTGGGTTTGGTGCGAAGCCTGAGAGGCAGCTCGTATGCTGCCAAATTGTATAATTGCTTTGAGGTTTTTAAGTTGATTAATCTTCGGCAGTTCTCTCATCATATACCTGCTGTTTCTATTAGATTTATTCATATAACTGTGAAAATTAAATGCAGCACTCATCTATGTAAACATAGCCCATCCTACAAAATATCGTGATAAAATAAATTATATCGTGGCCCCTATTTTTTCAATAACACATTGATTTTATGCCCAAAAAACATTCTGCTCGATAAATTTAACCCGGCAGAAATTTTCTTTTCCGTTATTCCTGAATAATATTGACTCTCTTTTAGTCAATAACGCCTTGAGTGATTGGCAGATCATTCGTGTTTTGTTTAGTTAGCGCCAAAGTTCAGAGTATTTTCAATAGAAACATCATGAGTTACAGCACCGGTAGAATAGCGGATACCAAAGCAGTCTCCACACTTCACTTGTCTTAGAATGAGACTTCACACTATTTAGAGGTTAGCGACATGCGTCACTTCTTTAATTTTGAATATAACTCCAACAGATTATTTACCTGAAATTTATTGAGAATATTGGCTCGATGTGCACTGATAGTCTTAGGGCTAATACTCAGTATACGGGCAATATTAATATTAGAGTACCCTGACAGAAGGTACTG
>NZ_JAZGQA010000368.1:0-1704 GCF_048593855.1 Yersinia sp. 2542 StPb PI | reverse complement strand
CTGTATTTTATCTTACTGTTATATTACTTTCACTTATAGATTCGGCATAATACGGTAATTTAATTTTTCATTATAATTAGTCGCAAGTTAACCAGTTACTGACAGTGTCTATTTGATTAGTTGATAGAACACCTTGCGATAATCGAATGTGTTTTTTTACTCTGATTGGTAAAGACAAAGCCCCCATAAATAACCAATGGGATTCAACTCTGAGATTATATTACTGGGTTTATTTTCTGAGAAAATGCAATGAGAAACATAATGTTGATTGAAAATTGGAACATTGTTGGCTCATGATTATTACGGCCGCAACTCTAGCAAGAGTTCATTTTCATTACCATAATACATATGAATCGCGCCATGATAGGGGGGCAAGATATGACTCTTGATTTTTCGTAGGGGACTTTAGGTATTTCATGTCAAAAAAAATTAGCTCTGCGGCAGTGGCTTTATCCAGATTACACTTTTCCAACGCTAGATATAGACGGGAAAAATAATCTGGATAATCACCCCAACGCTCAACATCGAATGGTGGCGCGTCGCTTCTTTCAAAAATAGAGCGAGGAATAAACTCGAAATGATAGCTATTTTGGTTCGATAAGTTCGCGCTGAAACAGGATAACATCAACTGGGACAGGCTGATTAGCTAAAGGGGTTTTCGCCAAAGCGGCACGAGTCTTTTGACGGAATAAATCATTTTTTGTCTCCAATTCAGTGTGATTTTGAGCTTGTTTAGTTATGACAAAAGCTAAATTTTCAACCTGACTTTTTAGTTGTAAAAACCGGTTGTTTAATAAGCCATTTTGCATTTTCAATTGCTTATTATCTTGTTGAATTTGGTTATAAGCTCGTTGTTGATAGCGTATCCATAATACACAAACAAGTAGTATGACTAGAAATAGTCCGATACTATACATTTTTGAAATAGGTAATATCATGGGTAGCTCTTTCGTGAGAGTTCAAAATGTGGGCCATCCTTTAACGTCTTCCAATCGCCCCCCCATACTATGAGAATATTTAATTTTTCTGCGGAAATTTTCATTGCGTCTGCAACTACTTTAAATGCACTCCAGTTATCCCATGGAATAGATTGATTTATCCATGGGGCAAGATCTACAGCATGCCCAGTTAAATGACGACTATTTAACGTTTGGCTTTTATCGGTTAGTACCATTTGGCGTTGACGTGAAATATCACGGACGCCTTCAATGACACAAAAATCTATATCTGTAATCTCAAGCGCCAAATACACAATGTTAATAAGATGGGGATGAACGCCTCGTAAATTACTCTTACTGATGTGGCTAAGAATAAAGTTACTCATTTTACCTCCCTGAAGGATTGAAGAAACGACGCCATATATAGCTCAGAGCTGTGCTGCCCATTGCACCAAACAATCCAGAAAATATGAATGTCATGTAATAGCTAGCACCGCTTTCAAAGCTCAATAATCCACCTAATAAACCGGTGAAACTCGATATTATTACTTGGCTAATTACAGCCATCCAACTCCATTTACAACGGGTTCCTTGTTTATCTATTAGATATCTCACCACCCCTCCCCAGGCAGATAGGACACCGATGATTATCCACGTAATAACTTGTGTTTCTGCTGGGGGCTTTAGTGACATGATGTATCTCCATTTATTAGCCATATTCAATGGCTGATTTCGAATATCTGTTCATTATATTTCACCATAAAAA
>NZ_JAZGQA010000367.1:0-1729 GCF_048593855.1 Yersinia sp. 2542 StPb PI | reverse complement strand
GTACAAAACACAGGGTAATGTTGCTTTTTGAGCTGAATTTATCATTTTTTAGATAAAATCAAAGATGATTTGGCTTATAATTTAGTTATCGCTTTATCTTATGCTATTTAATTGTGGATGTTCAATACGGTTCTTTTTTTAAATTAACTATTTATTAACTTCAATTCTGCTGTTTATGATGTTTTTAGACTGATATTTTATGTTTTCTGCATTCCTTTTTTTCTTGTAAGTGGGTCTTAATGGTTTTTAAGGAGTGTGCTAAGCTCGGACTATCAAAACTTTAGGTGGTTAATTATGGTCTTTGTCATTCTTTGGTTTGCTATTGCAGGATTAAGTGAGTACTTAGTCTGGGGATCTCCACTCTTGGCGGTGTCTCTGGCCTTGCTTTTTGTGGTGCTCGGTGGGTACTGGGTTTACAGCGTCAGAAAAATTCAAGTAAGTGATATACCTTCTGATGAAGCCAGATCTAAGTCTATCAGTAATTTGAATCTCACCTTCTCTGTGGCGCTGTTGGCTATTCATGCGCTTGTTTTATTACTATTGCGCTGATAATGGTATGGTTTTCGTTAACTATGCCATTGGTTCCAGGCAGCTATAAGTATCCAGGCAGCGATGGCCCAGCATAAAACAGCCGCGGTCAATGCGAGTGGTAGGCGTAAATAGTCAATTAAAAAATAAAGCGATATCAAATAGATAAAGTAGGGAATGATAGCCCATAAACCGAATATAATTGTTACGCGCAGTGCTTCAATATTGCGCTCATGGCCGACAATATAGTGTGCGATGAGGGCGAAAGTAGGGAATAACGGGATTAAACCAGCAATATAGTAATTGCGCGTCTTCGATAATAGCCCAATCAATACCACAACTATGGCGCCGATCAGTGCTTTAAGTAACAGTCCCATCGCTATCCCGAAAAATTTAAAAAAGCTGCCAATAGAATATATTTCAATGAAAAACAAAGAAATTCCTATATATGGCAGCGGAGCAAAATAAGACTCTCTATCTTGATAAGCTATTGACGATAGCCGTTCTTGATTTGTGCCAGAGTATTGGTGAAAACTTCAGCTTGAGCAGTGTCTTCGATACCGGCAATGGAACGTTCGATATTTAAGATTACTTTCCCAGCATCGGCTTGGCCGATCGCTTTTAGCAATAGAGTCAATGTTGCTTTCAAACATGCAACTTCATTCGCTAAAGTTTCTGGGTCAGCAGAAGTGGTAAAGTCTGGATTACTCATTTTTTTTCCTGAAGTGATAGCTTACCTGTGAACAAAGTGATGTGGGTTAACCCAGTATCGCAGTGAACATTCGCGGCATTATTAAACAGTTATAGCATTATATCATAAACTGATGGTCAGCTTTGATAACATGTGCTTAATCTTTAGTTCGTGGCGCAAAATGTGGTCGAAGGCGGGCAGGGGATAGGTATGTCTGGATGATGCTTCCTCTGACGATGTAAGTATTATCTTAATTAAGTGAGTTTTGTTCATAAAAATCATATCATTTCTGAATGAGTAATTTTGTGTCAAAAATCACTCATTTTGAGCGTGAATAAGAGATAAACAATAAATAAACAAAACTAAGAATAATTCCTATGCCGCAAAATTAGAACTGAAATAGCCGATCCTGTGTGGTATCAATATGTTGTGCTTTTTCAGGTAAAAATAAGTTTCGGGATGTCAGCAATTACCGTTTGCATGAATAGCAGTGTAATGCCAAGAAAACTC
>NZ_JAZGQA010000366.1:0-1752 GCF_048593855.1 Yersinia sp. 2542 StPb PI | reverse complement strand
GTATTAATAGTTCTTTCATTTAGACTCCATTCACTATTATTTGGCTTTAATCTGTTTACCACTCTGAATATTTAAGGTGGATTTAATATTGAATTAACTCAGAATTAAAGTCTGTTTTGTTGTGATATACCATCCCATAACAGCAGAGATCTACCATAGATCTCCGTCCCAGTCATTGAATTATCGTTATTTGAGCTTGTGCTGATATTGCCTGTCCGGTTCCAGCAGACAAACGACTTGCTGTCATTGAAAGTTTTACCGGTGTGTGGTGGAACATCCCGCAGTCATAAGTTGTATGATCCGGTATAGTCTAAGTCCCGCCAGAATGTTAGCTTTCTACAGAAAGTACCGATACTTCGATCCACTAGATAAATATTTCAAATGAAAAGCCACCGGCTTATAAGGCCAGTGGCTTAAACTCGTAGGTGGTTAAAATCGCTGATGAGTATCCTTCTTTGGATACTTAATCGAATACGCCATTTATTACTGATGCAACAATCGCTGTACTTAATGCAATAAGTACTAAGTCATTGCCAACTATACGCCACTCATATCCTGGGTAAGAAGGTAGCTGCCCCAGTAAAGATGCAGGGACTGCTTTCTTAGCGATGCCTGGTGGGAGCGGCTTACCCCGTGCCAGATTTTTAGCGATACCGGGAGGTAATGACTGATAACCAGTCAATCCGTAATTAACAGCTAATGGGCGCACACGGTCATAGGTTAGATTCACTGAAACTAAATTATCACTACCATTTTTGGCTTTATTCCCCTTATTAGCGGGCCCATTGCCCCCACTATTACCGTGGTTTCCGCCACTGTTTCCGTGTCCACCGCCATTCCCATTACCGGGATTAGCTATGGAAGGGGTTGAAGATAACGCTAGAGAAGCAATCAGCGCTAATGCGATCACAGACAAACGGTGCTTAAACATTTTCTATTACCTTTGCTAGTCGCTATATATAGATTAAATCTAGCTAATCCTATCTATATAAGCCATATAGAATGGTCTTATTTCATACAATGAGCGGTAGCTGTTAAATACTAAACCTAAGAACACCACCATTAGCAAGATAACTAATAGACGTCGCAGCATATTTTGATCCCCCACCTTTTGGTGAGACAATTATTCAGGCATGAGGAATATCCTCATGATTTCCATATTGATTTTTATTTGCTATAGGAGTTAACTGAACGCACATATTGAGATAGAGGACCCTGTTATGCTCATTTATGATGTTTTTGGTCGCCGCTTGGGTGTTAAAAGTGTTGCCAATGAATGGCAGCTATTTCGAGTAGATTGCAATGAGGGGAAATCATCTCGAATATATGACGTCATTATTCCTTCATTTTTAACTAAGGAAGAAATAGCTGGGTGGTTAGCTGATATCTACCATGAAGCCGCGAGTGAAAAATACCCCGATGTAAAAAGGATAAAATGAGTCGCTACAAGGGATGTTGGATAGAAATAATTGCCGCCACGGAACAAATACCACCAGCCAAGCTAGCCTTAACTCTTGCGGTCATTTATACCTCGGCCTCGACTTTTTTTAATGCTTTACCAATTACCTCAACAGCCGCTGGGCGTTTATCCCCACATCACTTTCCTACATGGGTATACGTTTAGGTATGCGACACGGATCTTAACTCAATTTTTATCAAAAAATACAATATATTCAAACTCCCAAAAACATAATAACGAACTCTTTTTATTAGTTAAAAGGCCTCAAAATCGAGGCCTGAAAAATTATAGCT
>NZ_JAZGQA010000365.1:0-1771 GCF_048593855.1 Yersinia sp. 2542 StPb PI | reverse complement strand
CAAACGAACGTTTGTGCAACGCTGTTAAGTCCCAAAAAGTCGATTTATAGGCCAGACGGAATTTTCGGCGGTTTGGGCGTGGAACCCCTTGTAGGCGGGAGAATATCGTCATCATTCGCTCAACGGCCTCAGCGTGTTTTAACTTCTCTTCCCACCCCCCAGATACCAAAAAGGTGTATGGAAAGTTCTATTCACGGTCAGTGTGAGTGTATTACCGGTAATAACCTGGGCAGGGATACCCAACAACGATAATTGGATGTAACACATATCAGCAACCATGCCATCAATGTCTGTACAAACCATAAAAATTTGCTCTTGGGGGTTATACCCGTTTTCACGCATATACATCGCTGCTGCAATAGCCATCCCACCTGCCCCACAGGCTGGTCCATTGTAAGTTATAAAGGGACGTTTGTTTAAGTTTTGTACTGCGTCAGACATCGTTAACGCTGCCATCATTTCCGATAATGAATAAGGGGTAAAGAATTGACCTAAACTGGACGCACTCAACTCTAATTCCATATAGAGACTCCCCAGAAAGTCACTCGGCTCTGCGTCCAAAGCACCAATAACACACCCTAGCAATTGAGATAACTGACTCATATTCTCTTTGCCTAAGCGTTTTTCAATTACAAAATATTCTTGCTCTAAATCATCTGACTTTAAAAAAGCATTTTGAATAGCAATAGCAGCTGCATGAACAAAATCACGAAACAAATCAAAACAGTGATGATGTGGTGCTAAGTGTTTGAAAATCGATACAAACTCCTTGCGATACTGAGCAGCTGACACTCCAGGGCGCCGGTTCGAGGGATCAAACAGGTTTTGGAGTGGTGAACGTGAGAACATGTGGCCTAAATTTAATGAGTTGCCCAGTATTTCGGCGTTATGAATCGTCATCTGGTGTATTCCCCTTTGCTGTTAATCGCGAGTTTTCTGTTTCTCGCGCCGTAAAGCGTCAGGGCCTCTGCCAGATAAGCGTGATTGCAAGTGCGTCTGCAAAGCCGCAGCGCAACGACCGCAGGGAGTGAGAACGGATGTAGTAGACGGCGATAGCGCACACTTGTTGTCATGCCTGGCGGTGGAACTGTTTAGCGGGGCGGGAGAATAAGAAAATCAGTTCTGTCACGTTAACAGTGGGAAGACGAAAAAACTGAGCTGTCTATTTTTTAGGGGGCCAACAGATAAAATTGTTCCGCAAGTAATAAACGGATTCAAGAGGGATGCTAACATTGCACTTTGCGTATCATGTAGACTAATTCAATGCTCGTCAATATCGTCTGCGCCCAGCGGAATGATTTGAATCCCAGTATTGTCCGTATCTACCGTTTGATATTCTGATGGTCCTGCTCTATCAGATTGATCAGGTATTTACTCTACCTGATGGTAATCGTTTATTCTTTGTCGGCGTTAAATATGGTCAGCGCTGCCGAGTTGGCACCACTTCTATCAATAGTAACCCCCTCAGAATGGCTTTGCGAAGGAAATACAACGCGGCTGCAGCGTCTCACTTGACGGTCAGCAGAAAGCCATGGTCTGACCTCCAATATCCACAGTGCGGTACAGATATTTCCACTGTCATTTGATTTTGATGAAGGTTTCCTTCACCACCGCCGATCCACAGTACGTTTATGTCGGCGAAATATTTTATCTAGCAAGGGCCCCAAACGAATGACCCATCGGTGAAACGTGGAAAAAAAACCAAAAAGTTCGCCATAAGTATTTCATCTATTTCTAGTGAAGTAGCCCTCTAAAACCCTGGCGATTTCAC
>NZ_JAZGQA010000364.1:0-1817 GCF_048593855.1 Yersinia sp. 2542 StPb PI | reverse complement strand
CATTGGACTGCCAGAATCGTATCTCTAACCACATCCAGACTTTCATTATAGGTCGGAATGTAAACATCAACCGTTGGCCATAAATCGGTATTCTCAGGCAGCGGTTCAATCGTTCGTTTTAATGGCCAAATAGTCTGTAAATAACTAAGGCTTAGAATAATCCAGATGTAAAGTTCTGCACTATAAAGAAGTATGCCTAATATTGTCTCGGTTACAGAACCAAAATGAAGCGTTTCAGTCGTGCGCCAATAAATATATCGGGATGACATCAAAAATGACAATACTGTCATTACTATTGTTACTTTTCTGCTTTTACTTATGCCAAGTAAAAAGAACGCAGCAATACTGAATAATGCAAAAATGTACTGCTTCTCACTGTCCATTGGTGTAACAACAACCAAGATAGCGATTGGCAATAACAGTAACAACAGAAGATAAAATTGAATTTTCTTCATCTTGAATTCAGCCAGTATTTAATAGAAGTCATGTTTAGGCGTAGAGTAAACTTCCCCCCCACCGATCTTTATTCCCAAAATAGCTGCAACTTTTTTACTAATAAGCTCAATATCAAATGCGGCAGCTGACACGGGGCTGAAATCAATAATTGAACGTTGAGAAGCATTCGCTTCTGGCACACATTCATCCCGATGAATCATTCCTAACAATTTATCGCCCAGACGTTGCTCAAAGAATTGTGAGACATCATGGCTGAGTTGACGACGATTATCACTTTGATTAACAACAAAATAGGTTCCCATTTTATTATCTAAAGGGGCGCCGATAAGTTTGCCTTTCTCTATTTGAGGTAATAAAGATAAAGATGCAGTGTCTGCCAACATCACCACCAAATGCATATCCGCAATCCCTTGCATTGCTTTTAACGCCGGGCTTGGTCCCGGCGGAAAATCAGCGATAACCACTAATCCAGGATAATTAAGAACTGAATGTAGCCCCCGTTGTAAAAAATGCGGATCAGCCGTTAATTCATGCTCGAAAGCCAGACGTTGCGCTTCATCCACCTCGCCATAAGGCAAGACAAAGGTATTCGTTCCCGCTTTAAGGATAAATTGGCTCCAGTCAGATGCATTACCTGACTCAGAAACATAACCACGTTCATCCGACAAAGGGACACCAAAGTGCAAGCGCAGAGCATTTTGTACATCGAAATCAATAAGTAAAACCTTGCTACCACTACGTGCCAGTGAGTGCGCCAAATTGGCTGCAAAAGTAGTTTTACCGACACCACCTTTCGGTGAACATACACAAACTAACGGCATAAGGCGATGCTCTCTAACAACGTTTGTAAAGGAATATCCCGCGATGACTCGGCAAAAACAACCAGCTCTTTGGGTGGTTCTTTTTGTGAAAAAATGTTTTTAAATTCAGTTTTTTTACCTGATTCCAACGGGCCAGTTGGTGAGGATGAAAATTGTGTCGTAAGTATAGGTTTAGAAACCACTTGCGGTATAGCAGGTTCGTTTAAATTGACTGGCTGCGGAGCTAGAGTATGGGCAACCGGTGGCGCAGGAAACAGTGATCGCATTGCGGCTGGCCGGTTTGTTACCTCGGTATTTAGCAGAGGATCACTATTTATAGCGCGAGGTTCACTCATCACGTTTAACACATCAGGCTCGGCGAACTCAGTGGCTGAAACAAGCTGAGGTGTCGGCTGCGTAGTTCGGCCATTTTCTAAAAATGAATCATTGTCTTGTGAAGCTAACTGTTTAATAAGCGGCCATGAAAAAGCATCCGCTTGAACTTCTTTTTCAGAAATTTCTTTATAATCAATATCGTGCATGTCTATTTTATCTTTGAAC
>NZ_JAZGQA010000363.1:0-1828 GCF_048593855.1 Yersinia sp. 2542 StPb PI | reverse complement strand
AGTTAGAAATTAATAAAAATTACTGTTCCCATAGAGAGCTCAGTCTATCGCTATGTTGAGCTCTCTCATCCCCTAAAGAGATAGAGGTAGGTTATGCAAGATAAAACAAATAATACCACGTCAATTAAAGTGAATAAAAATCACGCGGAGCAACGCGCACAGCAATTACGTAGTGATCCTGTGCTAAATGGAATCAAAAAAATGCATATCTTCGAAGAGGCAGCCCCTCGGCGGAACTCAGGTACAGCACTGGCCGACAATGCTATTCCAGAAAGAACAGATAAATATGTCGATCCGGCATCTATTCAATCCATATTCTCCCCAGTCCGCTATTTGTGTGAGCTATACAACGTTGCGCAAGAGCTACACAGCGAAGAGAACTCACTGCATATTGATAAACGTCGCCCGGATCTGAATCGTCTGGAATTGAGCGAAACCATGATGCAGCAAGAAGTTTCCACACTGGATATTTTGCTGGAAACATTGCGGGAAAGGATCACTTTATCAGACTTGTCGGTTCCGACAATTAACTCTGCCGATGATTCATTCACCCTGCCTTATGATGATAATCTCACTATCATCAATGCGGTACTGGAGAGTCAATCAACCAACTTGCGCAATATTGCAGCTCTGTTGGCAGACAATGCTGATATACAAGCATTAGAACTGACCCCAGCGTTGGTACAGGAACAATTAGGGCTAAATCCAGTCAGTTATGAGTTGCTTAAAACCAAGCCGACACAAGAGGCCAACCGTCAACGTTTGGCCCATGCGACTAAACTCAGTGTCGATCAGCTCAATACGTTAGTATCCAGTATTCAAGGTGACGGTGTAAACGAAGAACAGATTCTGCCAGTATTATCTGAGTATGTACGGCTTAATCGCCAATATGGTCTGTCGGCTGATAAGTTTACCATGATGGTTGGCAAACAAGAGATGACTGCTGATGATCAGAAAGAGCCTCGCATGGCGACTATCGCATCTCTGTTTGGCCTGAGCGCCGCACCAGCGGAAATGTTGCTCACCTTATGCGGAAAACCTGAAGCATGCCAGAACATGGCTGAAAAGAATGCATCTCAGGTTCTGGTTACCGTCAATCTACTGGAAAATATTGTGCAATGGATGAGTGAGCAAAAACTGGATCTTGCCGCACTCAACGCCATGTTAACCACCCAATACAGCAAAACCGCCACACCGGAGCTGTTTAATTTCCTCTCCAATATCTACCATTCGGTCGATGAATCAGCTGATGCTACCTTATTAAAACAGAATCTGTATCGCAGTCTGGCTGCCGGTTTCCATTTGAAAACAGAAGTGGTCGCCGGTTTAGTCAGTTGGCTGGAAAGCAATGATAGTGAATTTACTGCCCAAAAATTCAATCAGGCTGTTATTGAGATCTTTAGCAACCGCCCAACAGTGGAAAAACTGGAACATCATCCACTGTTGGTGACTCAATGCCAAAAACTGAGCCAGTACGTGCTGATCGCTCAATGGGCTGGATTGACTCAACAAGATCTTGCATTACTGTTGCAACCAAAATTGTTCAATGGCGATGAACAACCATTACACATTAGCCTATCATCATTGCGTTTACTGGCTGAATTTAAAGCCTGGCAACAGCAGGTAACAGTGCCAGTCTCTGAGGCATTACGTTATTTCTCATTATTCAGCTCTCACACTGATGTGGATCAGTTACAGATAGAACAAAAGGGATTAGAAAAGCAATTAGCAGAAGAAAATAGCAAACTAAAACCCATCGATGATCAACGGAAAAAAATATCAGGAGAGCTTGAATTATCAAATGAACTATTACATAACTTGAATTTAG
>NZ_JAZGQA010000362.1:0-1833 GCF_048593855.1 Yersinia sp. 2542 StPb PI | reverse complement strand
CCAACAACCTAAAAACCTCGCCACGGCGGGGTTTTTTGTTGTCGAAAATCGTCGATATTGATTCATTACTCTGGAATATCCCCCTTAGTTATATTTAAACTGTCGCCGATACACCGCAGGGGTGATCCCTACTTTTTGGCGAAATGCATTTCTAAAACCTTCAATGGTCTGAAATCCGCAATATTCGGCAATCCTCGCAATACTCATCTGATCCCTTTCTAGTAATTCTTTCGCTTTGTGTATTCTCTCGTGCTGTAACCATATTTTGGGTGATTGGCCCGTGGCGGCAGAAAAATGCCGTAAAAATGTCCTGTCACTGAGTGCCAATTCGGCGGCCATCTGGCTGACACTCCAATTTTGGGCCAGTTGCCCGCGCACTTGCTGCATCATTTTTGCCATATCCCGATGCGTTTCTTTGGCAAGCGGCAGCGGAATAAATTGCTGTTGCCCGCCCCGTCGCTGGGGAGCCATGACTAACCGCTGTGCTACCTGATTGGCGATTTTAGCCCCAAAATCACGGGTAATCAGATGTAAGCAGGCATCAATACCGGCACTGCTACCCGCAGAGGTGATAATTTGCCCCTCATCTACATACAACACATTGGCATCGACATGAATGTCAGGATAGTGTTGTGCCAGATAATCGGTATAGCGCCAGTGAGCTGTGGCTGCAATATTTGAATATAAAAGTGCTTTTTCTCCTGCGATGGACAACCACTGCTATTATTTTTGGCGTTCATTATAGGTTAGCTGATAGAGTAATCGTGTTTACTCATTGCAGGAATTCTGTATGCGTTCTATTTATCTGTGGATAGTCGTGGTGGCTATTAGCATTACGGCGCTCATATCTCAGCTCAGCTTCTTTTTTATTGAACCTCAAATGGGGAACAGTGAAGGGAAAGTTTTAGTGCTTAAACGCACTCCTAAGATGGATTTTATCGATAGCCCTCGGGGATACTGTCAGCGCCAATATCCTACAGAAGACTATTCACGCTGCGAGCCAAAAATCCTCCCTTCGCTTTTGGAGAGTACTCAAGTTTGGTATGAGTTGCCGTTTAGCGCTTATTTTTACGAGATGACCTACCAGCCTAATGGTTAAGTATTCACTGTAAATTAGTATGTTCGCTAGAGTAGCTACTGCATATTGTGAATTTTAATATACGTGTAAGTAGTATAGTTTCATTACTTTAATATTTATCGCATAAAGGATCTAGCGGTGAATTAGATGGAGGTTATGATATCCAGGTATTGGTGTGGTTTTGTCAGATATCGCAACGACATTACGTAACAGAAATAAACGTAATAATATGGATGCTATTCTACGGGTATTATTCTAATTGGGGTTGGGAGCATTATTTATTACCAGTATATTAATCCGAACTGGCGACAGAGCGGATTCGTGCATGAAATGATTTACAGGTGTCTGAAAAACAAGCTACTCCTGATGTTGATCGTGACAAGGTCTGTGATATGTCCATCGATATGTATACCCAGATATTCAAGTATTTTACCTTCAAGGTTGGTGGGCGCGTAAAGGGCTGTGAGGGATAATCTGTGTCAGAAAAATTATTCTGGTGCGAAAGAATGTCTACTCAATCACTCTCTTTCTCTCATTATTATGATAGATTTCCCTCAATGGGTAATAATTCCCGATTGGAACTTATCTTAATATCCTCGCAGTGTTCCGATGCTTGACGGAAAAATAAAAATTGCACCAGTGGCTCGATAATTAATCTTCTTGATTGAAAATAACGCGGCCATGAATTAATAGGCTATATCTCTTGGTTTGTGGGTACTAATCGGCGAATCTTGTTGCAAGGCGATATTATAAGG
>NZ_JAZGQA010000361.1:0-1845 GCF_048593855.1 Yersinia sp. 2542 StPb PI | reverse complement strand
TGTTCATTTAATAATGGAATTGTGTTTTAGAAATTTGATAGGCAAAGAGTGATTTAACCACAAATATAATATGGTTATTTAGTGTTGTGCTATTCTGCTTAAATATAATCCAATTTTTACCTGATATATACGGATAGATTTATCTACCCGGCATTTACCGGGTTAAGATTTTTGCTATGTAATCAAGTCTAACAGTCGATTTTGATGCCATGTTGTAAAAAGAACTGGCTGAACTCGGCATCAGGCTGGCGGTCGGTGACTAACGCATCAAACAGGGTCAACGCTCCAATGCTGGCAGGTTTTATTTTACCGAACTTACTGTGGTCGGCCACCAGGATTTTCTGTTGTGATTTGGCTATAGCTCGGTGCTTTAACAGAATTTCATCGAAGTTGAAACAGGTGGCGCCATACTCAATTGAAACGCCGGCTGCGGAGATAAAAGCTTTGTTTGGGCAGGCATTGTCCAGCTCATTGTGCTGACTGNTCGGTGTGAAAATATAGTTATTGGGTTTGAATTCACCACCGCACAGAATCACTTTACAGTTGGGTTTGTCTTGTAGGGAAAGAAAGGTGTTAAGGGAGTAACAAATAGCAGTAAATACCAGTTCTTCGTCTATCTCGTCGATAATCGAGGGAATTGTAGTGCCGCAGTCAAAAAAAACCGTATCGTTTTCGGCGATCAACCTTGCTGCCAACTGACCAATACGGCGCTTTTCTTCCACCTGTTTGGCTTGCTGGTCAGAAACAAAATAGTTATTGGCGTTATTGCTTTTAGGGTCCATCACCACATAACCACCCAACAAAATCACGGCGGTCGGCTCGGCGCTAAGATCACGGCGAATAGTCATTTCAGAGACTCGCAGCAAATTGGCCGCGTCTTTGAGGTGGATTTTGTCGGAACGCTTTAGGGCCTGAGTAAGTTTATTGATTCGTTCTGCACGGCGGGTTTCCATAAGCTATTCCTGACAAACAATTATTAATACCATACGTTGCACTATAGTTTCTTATAATACAACGTATTGCAATAAATAAGCCCGGCAGTAGCCGGGCTGACAATCGATTCGAATCTAAACAATCGATTAATAGACTTACACTGAGTTAGTAGCTTGATGCCACGGCCTGTTGGCCCGAAACGATGGTTACACCAGAGCTGGTACCAATGCGTGTCGCCCCTGCGTTGATCATGATTTCTGCTGTCTTTTGATCACGAACTGCACCAGAGGCTTTAACGCCTATTACCGGACCAACCGTAGCACGCATCAATTTAACATGTTCTTCTTTGGCACCACCGGTGCTGAAGCCTGTTGAGGTTTTCACAAAAGCTACGTCAAGCTCACGACACATTTCACAAACTTGTACGATTTGAGCATCACTTAGCAGGCAGGTTTCTAATATTACCTTCAACGGTGTAGTGGCGCAAATATCACGTACAGCCTTAATATCGGCTTTAACTTCGGCAATTTTGCCACTTTTCAGCCAGCCAACATTGATAACCATATCAATCTCTTGCGCCCCAGCGTNGATTGCTGCCTGAGCTTCAAAAGCTTTTGCTTCAGTCAGACCCGCACCCAGTGGAAAACCAATGACTGAGCACACCTTAACCGTACTACCGGCTAACTGTTGAGCGGCGACTGGCACGTATCCAGAATTAACACATACGGCATAGAAATGATGCTGTTTAGCTTCTTCACACAGCTTGATAATTTGGGCTTCCGTGGCATCCATTGCCAATAAAGTATGGTCAATGTAATTAGCATAATTGATCGTCATGATTTTTATCCTTTTGTTCATCTGTAAGTTATCATTACTGTTATAATAGTAACATTATTAGAGGAAAACAAAGGT
>NZ_JAZGQA010000360.1:0-1865 GCF_048593855.1 Yersinia sp. 2542 StPb PI | reverse complement strand
GTAACGTTAATCCCCGTATGGTCTATCACTCTTTATCCCTTCTATTAAATGCCAGCCATTAATCTCATTCGAGTATAACTCACACAGAACATCTTATAATTTGATGCTAATCTCAATCCTTATTAAGACATTGCATAACTTGCAGCCACGCTGTTTCTGTTTCTTTTCCCAGTTGTTGGAATACCTGTCGTAACAGTTGCATTTGTGTCTCTGTTAATTGAGATTCAAGCTTTTTACCGGCGGGGGAGAGAGATAACTGCCGCACTCTTTGATCATATTCGGCGGTGGTAACCGTGATTAGCTCCATTTTAACTAATTGTTTTAATGGTGCATTAAGCGCTTGTTTGCTGATTTTCAGAATTCCCAACAAGGCATTGATGGCGATATCAGGATTGTGTCCGACAAAGTACAGGATGCGGTGGTGAACCCGACCTAATCCTCGCTGAGCCAGTAATTTATCCGGTAGTTCAGTAAATGTCCGATAACCAAAATAGAACTGTTCGATGGCTTGATGCAGTCGTTGGTCTTCCTGTTGCGGGACGTTTTTGGAGGTTGCCATCGGATTTTTATCACAAATTAAAAAATAATTAGGTCAATACTATTGACGTAATCAGCCGTCCATTTTACTGTCCATAAAGGTCAAATATGTTGACCTTTATGGAAGGACTGCCATGAATAAGACTGTAGTGGATCAGAATAATCGATTTTCCTCACGGCTGCACGATCTTCACCCCTCGCCTATACGGGAAATACTCTCTGTTATTGAACGGCCTGGGATGATCTCATTTGCTGGCGGGTTGCCTGCGGTTGAAAGTTTCCCGCACTTGCACCTGGAAGGAATGCCGCAATCGATGTTGCAATACGGGGCCAGTGAAGGGGAAACGGAATTGCGCAGGCATATTACGCAGAATTTATGTAGGCGCGGTTTATCTTGTACTGAGGAGCAGGTCCTGATTATTTCAGGCTCGCAACAAGGAATTGATCTGGTCGCTAAATTATTTATTGATGCAGGAACACCTGTCGCTGTTGAGTCGCCCACTTATTTGGCAGCATTGCAGGTATTTCGGTTCTTCGGGGCACAGTTTGTGGCTTATGATTCGGCTCAACCTGATATTGATAAACTCAAAACAGAAAAGCCCGCTTTTGCCTACAGCATCCCAACTTTTCAGAATCCAAGTGGTCACTGTCTTGATAGTACACAGCGGGCCACATTAGCAAAGGCGTGTGATGACCTTATGTTGCCGCTGTTTGAAGATGATCCCTATCATGACCTGGTCTATGATCCGTGTGAGCGAAAGCCGGTATGTGCCTTATTACAGCACGCACCGTGGATTTATCAGGGGTCCTTTTCTAAAAGTTTATCCCCGGCATTGCGGTTAGGCTATCTGGTTGCTTCGTCAGAGTTAATTCCTTATCTGACACGGCTAAAGCAGGCGGCTGATCTACACAGTAGCCGAATCAGCCAATGGCTGGTATTGCAACAGCTACGTGCCGCCAACCATGCTGAACATATGGACCAACTGGCCACATATTATAAGAGTCGTCGTGATGCATTTGAGATCTCTTTACAACGCCATTTTGGTTCTCTTGCCACTTGGGAGAAACCTGCCGGTGGGTTATTCTTCTGGCTCACACTTAATCATTGTATTGATACTCGTAAACTATTGCCTAAAGCACTCGAAAAAAATATTGCATTTATGCCGGGCGAATCGTTCCTGCCATATCCGTCAGAGGGCTGTGGCCAGTTACGACTTAACTTCAGTCATGCAACAGAAGAACAAGCTGATATTGGTTTACAGACATTAGCTGCTTTGGTGAGAGAAGATTGTTAATTTTCTAAAATAGCTTACAAATAGAGTGGCGAG
>NZ_JAZGQA010000035.1:0-29539 GCF_048593855.1 Yersinia sp. 2542 StPb PI | reverse complement strand
GTAATTAATAGATGTTTGGTTAGCGATTTAGCAAGATAAGGTTTTTTATCATATAGCATGAGGTGTCAGCACTCAGATAGCCTATCAACACAGACTAATCTGCTCTTGTTGATACCCTGTTTAAAATTTAAACATTAAAGTAAAACTCTTGGAGTGTATGGAATAGCCGCTTGATAAGGCATAGAAGGGACTTATGCATAAATCGTTATCTTTGGTTCTCATTGCTGTTATCGCAGGATGTGGTGCGAAACAACCCCCTCCCGAAACGGTCAGCATTGATAATTACACCGCAAATCGTATCACCAGTATTATAGAAGCTAAATTAGAAACAGCACCTTATAGCAATAAGGGTGATGTTATTGCGAATATATCTGCTGAGTTTTTAGGTACACCTTATGAGGCAAATGTACTCATTGGTTCGCTAACGCAACCTGAACAGTTAGTGGTCGATTTCCGTGGATTGGACTGTTTCACCTACCTGGATTATGTTGAAGCCTTGCGAAAATCAGGAAGCAAGGCGGAGTTTGTGCAGCAAGTTATCAGAACAAGATATGTTGATGCTGATGTCAGCTACTTGCACCGAAAACATTTCTTTACTGACTGGTCACAGCGATCCCCTTTAAACGCACAAGATGTTACTGCACAAATAAGTACTCATACCCACACTGTTCTCAAAAATCTGAACCAGAAAAAAGAGGGTGGCGAGTTTATCCCCGGGTTGAGTGCTATTGAGCGTAATATTGTTTATATTCCGGCTGAGTTTATTAATGATGCGGTCGTCGCAGAGTTAAAAAATGGGGATTATATCGGCATTTACACCCCTATTTTAGGTCTGGATGTCACCCATACAGGAATATTTATCAGGACAGCAAAAGGCGCGATGTTCCGTAATGCATCATCAATGAAAGGGAACAATAAAGTTGTCGACTCACCTTTCTTGGAATATGTGAAGAAAACCCCAGGTATTGTGGTACTTAGGGCATTGCCGGTCGGAGATAGTGATTTAGAACCAATGGGTTGAGTTCAGTATGGTGGTATCCGTTATTCCCCCGATTCAACAGGGAATAACGGGTATATTACTGATGGTTTACGGCCTGAATTGCGGATTAATCAGCAAGAATATTGCCGCTAATTGTTCACGATTCTGCAAGTTTATTTCGCTGCTGGCAGAATAACCCTGGTTGTGAATAATCATTTCACCTAAGCCAACCAGCCAATCATAAATATAAAATGCAGTATTATTGGTCGGGGTCAATGCCAATTTGGTTAATCGCTGTGATGCGCCCAACGGCGATACTGATTTAGGTGGTTGGGCAAAAATCTTATGTCCCCGATTAATACGGCTATCAGGGCGCTGGTTTTCCTCTATTTGTAAGAAACCAAGCCAGGCAACAAAATCGCCCAATACCGTCAACGCACGCGATACCTGACGATCGGCTTTGGTTTCACGGTGCAGACCAACTTGCTCACTGCCTGCCAGTATCGTGATTAACTGCCCGGCGATATCCAGTCGGATACTGGCGGTAATCAGTTCTGCAACCAGCAATTCAATCGTGGGTTTGGCAATACCGAGCAGTTCAATCAATGGGCCGTTATCGGGCAGTTGTCGCAGGTGATTTATCCAATAACGCTGCACACTTGCGGCATAGGCTGTTTCATAATCATGGCTTATCGCAGGTGTTACCGTGGTTTGAAATGCCGCGGATACAGGCCTATCACTGAATAAGTCGATATCGATACCGATACTAAAAGGTTCGCTATGGGTCGCTGGGGTGAT
The DNA here is from genome assembly GCF_048593855.1 of Yersinia sp. 2542 StPb PI. Classification (NCBI taxonomy): domain Bacteria; kingdom Pseudomonadati; phylum Pseudomonadota; class Gammaproteobacteria; order Enterobacterales; family Yersiniaceae; genus Yersinia; species Yersinia sp. 2542 StPb PI. The sequence goes on along the minus strand of NZ_JAZGQA010000035.1, from coordinate 27,762 downwards.
CAATTCAGCCGCACGGTTTTGCTGTTGTAGATATAAGCCGCGTAACTCATCACGAGAGGGCAGCAGTCGCTCTAATAACTCGCCGTGTAAGCCGGTTCGCGTTTGTAAGGCTTTGAGTAAGGTTTCAGCAATACGTTGTTTCTGTTGCAATTCGCTGTTTGCTGGCTGATACCAGCCTGCAAGCAGGTTATCGGTCAATTCTCGTTGTAACTCATGAAGTTGTTCGGTTATCCGTTCTGTTTTGATATCACGACGGATCTCTTGGGTCAGATAAGTGACCATTCGTTCAACACCACGAGTGTCCAATGCCAGCATGGAGCCCCAGCTATCACCAGGATTACCCACATGACGTTGTACCGCTTCGTCATAATTTTTCGCACCAGCCAACTGTGGGTCTGCGGTAACCCGTTGATCAAAGGGTGTTAATGCCCAGATTAACCCAGGATTGCGACGGGAACGCACCTGCACATTTTCCCCCTGAGTTTGCTTAACCCAATAATCCAGTGCCTTACCGACAGTTTTGACTTCTGAGCGTTTACCCGCCGCATTGCAGACTAATAGCAGGTTTATCTGTTGTTTATCCGTGTAGCGGTCAAGTAAATAGGCATTTTTAGCTTGAGATAGCAAAACGGCCTGCGGATAAGGAGGATGTTCAAGGTATTCTGGTGTATCGAATGGCTCAGTAAAATCAGGGAAATCTAGCAAGTCAATGGATTCAAATACATTTTTACGGGTAGAGGTGGTCAGCGGGATATGTAACTCGGCAGCTAAAAAAGTTAGCTCAGCAAGTGACAACGTCACTAAATCAGTCGTATTGTCATCAACTAAGGGCATAACTTGAATGTGGCTATCCGCGGGTGTGTTCAGAGAATAGAGTGTCGCAACATTCATAACGCCATTGGCGGGCAATAGGGTATCGTCCACTAATACGCTTAGTGGTGACAGTACTTGAGTCGCGCCGCCCAGATGTTGCAAAGTATAGGCGAAATGGCGGTAAGCATCGGTCAATGGATGTAATTCTGTCCACAGTAATGAGAACAAAAGGGCACGATCATCAATGCTCAGATAAGGAGCCAGTTCAATGGCCACTGGCCAGAAATGAGTTTCCAGTCTTCTCTGGCGCGGGGCGTCATGACGAACCAGATAATCCCACAGCCCAATGACATCATCACTGCTGATACCTGCATTGGCGATCGGTTGTCTACGCATAACGAGCTGTTGCAGGTGGTCAGTAATATGCTGTTCATCCAGCGAATGCTCTCGTCCATCCTGATGACGGGGGTCTTGAGGGTTATCCAGTAGATAAGCACCCACAACTATTTTAGCAATATCCACTTCACTGAGAAGAGAAAGCCGTACCGGATGGCTTTCGTAATGACTAACGGCTTGCTGGCTAAAACGTGTTGCCAGCCCACAGGCCTGATAGCCCGGTTTTATTTGTTGCCAAAAGTCGAGGGTTTTCCCGCCAAGGGTGGTTTCCAAGCGGCCATTTTCATCCGCCGCCAGCGCTGAAATAAGGTGCTGTTTCCCGGCAGATGACTGACCAAAAAAGCCAATGCTCATGCCGGTTAAGGATGTTTCCGTTAGCTGACGTGCTTTATTGCGATGGCGACGCAGTTTGATGGTGAGAAGATCGGCTTCAATATCCAATCGAATGGCGTGTTGGCGCACATTGTCAATCCAATCAATTGTTTGATCAATACCTTGTGTGACCTGCTCAAGCTGGCTATTGAGCTGTTGGGTGATTAATGATTTCATTTTCTAAATACACTCCCACTATCAATCCAATAATGGGTTGATCCTGAACCGTTGCTGGCTAATGTGTTGAGCTTGAGGCGCAGATGATGGGATGGCACACGGCTCCCATCTTGCAATACGGCATCCGCTATCTCAAAGCGCTCCTGACCATCGTCATTCTGCTTGTCACCCTTTGCTAATCTCAGTCTGACATGCAATACGCTGTCACCCGCGACTTTGCGCGCCAGTTCCTGATCAACAATGGATAAGGTATAAAGCGGCGAGGCAGGCCAACGGTCATTATCGAGCTGGCGAAAGCCAAGGCACAACGACCCTCTAACCTGAAAATGAGCGTCGGATGGCAAGGCAAAATTGCTGCTATCCAGATCGATATCGCGATAGTAGACATTCTCTTCTGTCAGTGCGTCGCTGCTGTCTAACATCCCGAGGTAGCGTATGGTCGAATAAGGTTGGAAATCACCGGCTTTAAAGTAAAAACCGGCCAGCCGCAAATCCAGTGCCAGTAAACACAGCATTGCCCCCACTGCGGCAGTCGATTTTGGGTTATCGATGCGACCATGCTTGTTAAACGGATACCAATCGCTGGTGTGATATCCATCCAGCGAGAGAATACGATTGTTGGGCAGCGGTTGCAGATGGCGAAATAGTGCCTGAATGCCGGGGAAGCGTGAAGGGCGGCCAGTCAATAACAGCACATCACAAGAATAGAGTGATACCACTTCAGACAGTGAACGCAGGTTTTGCGTAATACTCATTCGGTTAGATAAAAACTCACCGTGCAACTTGCTTAGCTTTAATACTAACGGAACCTGCAAAATATCAAACCCGCCAGCATCTGTTGGCAGTTCACGCTGAACTTCGCTGTTAATGTAATCAAGGACTTTCTGTGTCGGTAATTGGGGTAATAGCTCGCCAAAATTAGCGTCTATTTCTGCACTGGCATCCAGGGGATCAAAGTTTTCGTAGGCTTCCAGAATAGCCCGGCCTGCGGGCATAAATATCTGCAATGTGGCTTGCTGACGCAGGGCTGATTGCCCATCCATGCGGCCATCATTGCCGAATAATTTATCCAGCAAGGCATCAGTATTGGTGACGCCAGCTTTCTTAAGGCGAGCCTGGAGGGCAGGTAGAAGATAGAGCTGAATAACATCCAGCAAAATATCATCACCGGCCACTTTAAACCCTTCACGGAATAACAGGCGCGGGCTGATTTTGACATTATTGCCAATACCATCATCCAGCCAATATTGCGTAATTGCCAGGTCGGTGGTGCCACCGCCAATATCGATAGAGGCGATACGTAAGGTTTTCCCGACAACATCCCCAGCTTCCGGCTGTTTATCGGGTCGTGCCATACTGGCAAAAAAGGCTGCGGTACGGCCACCGAAATTAACTTGAGTTTCGTTATACAGATAAACCATCTGACCGCAGGTCGCTTCATCCCATTCCATCTGTACATCGGGTACTGGAACCTGGCTTTTGGCGCGGCCTTGCGTGGATGCAAAGTTATCATCTGCCGGATGCCAACCCATAGATTTCCAAACTAAGGCAATGGCTTCATTCATCCGGCGGCGGAATATCTCGCGCTCCGGTTTTGGCATGGCGGAAGGCAGCGTTAAGATAATGGCGCGTAATTGCCGTGGCGCATTGGCATGGGTCATTTTCAAACGTTGTGCCGCGCTGTTGATTTGCATCAGCGCTTGCGCCAATAGTTCCGACAACATAAATGTCATCAATGAACTACGGCTATAATGTGGTGAAAATACCGGGAGCCGTTCATCTACTGGCACCGTATAGAGCGGTTGGCCGTCATCATTGACCAGATTGGTCAGCGGCAACGCCGTCGCCAGCGGTTCATGTATCAGTGTGGTTTGGGTCTCGTTGAAGCGCCAGCCCGCAGTATAGGTCTCTTCATCCCACAGATAGCGGCGGGGGCTGGAAATGCCGGTAGACCCGTCGGTGCCCAAACGGTGCTGTGCCATACGGCTGGCTTCACGACCAACACGGGTAATCGCAGGCCAGATAAAGGCATCGTCACGACCACTTTCCACCGAAAAATTCTGTTTGCCGAACTTCGCTTGCGCAAATTCAATCCGGCTTTCAAACAGTTCGTTATACAGATAGTGTGGCTCGCTTAAATCACGAATTTGTAATTCGTAAGTCTGTTTCAGGCCATTACTTTCATCGGCATGGTCTTCCACCAAAATGCCGCAGGTATGCGAGTTGCCGACATCGAGGATCAAATCAACATTAACGGTAGGTTCTTGTAGGGTGCTGGTGTTGATTTTGATTTCTGGCACACCAATCTGGCTGCCAAGTAACTCCAGCAAATTAAGATAGTGCGCCTGATATTCGAATTCGCGCAGCGATACACTGATATGCCTTTCGGTGCGTTCTTCCTGTTCTGATGCCTGTTGAACAAAAACTTCCCGCAACCAACCGTCAACCCAGGTTAAATCAAGGAATTCTGCCAATTCTTCATTGTGGTAGGCCAGGGCGAAACTTAATCCAGTTTTGACATCATTTTCATTAGGTGCCAAATACTCATTAGCATCACCTTCAGGATAGACTTTGGTATCAAATGCCATGGTGACACGTAAAGTATTGCCATCTTGATCTGGCGAATCTAGCACTAAAATCTGTACTCTGGCCCAGTTATCAGGCCCATTAACGAAGGTGCGCGGCGGATTAAAACGCAAGAAGGGCAGCGGCAACCAAATCTTGTTCAGCAGTTTTAGCGATTGTTCCAATGGAATACTAAATTCAGGTTTAACAATCTCTGGGGCTGAGCCGGGTACCATTAGCGAATATTTACCATTATGTGGATGGTAATTCAGGCGTAATAGTGGGCCATTAGCACTTTTGCGGACGAATTTATTTGGCAGCTCAGTATCTAATTGGGGCTTTAAAGCGAAGTCCAGAAACTGAATGCCACTGTCCTGAATAAGCGTAATTTTCTGTTTTAAATCCGTGATCGTTGCCAGCATAATATTATTTAGTCTCACGCTTCATCGTCATTGGAAGGGTCGTATTGGCATCGTAACGGCCTTTGCAATCTGCAATCCCGCTCACGCCTTGTTTGCAGACGATCTCAGGCATTTGATATTTTGAACCATCACTGCACTGCGCCCTATAGCGGCTATTGATTACCAAATTGCCTGACTTCATTACACCAGCAGTGATATTTGCGCGGCAAGTCACGTTATCCCCGTGGGTGATTTTCACCGTACCTTTACCGTTTTTAATTTGATACTTCAGGCTGGGTGCTTTACCGGTTTGGGCGGCTTTAATATCCGGGCTGACACGCCAGTTGCCATTAAGGAATGTAGTCGATCCCACTTTGACGGCATCCGAAGGGAGTATCAGCGCACTTTTGCTCTCAACGGTGGTCGGCAATGCGACGGCGGTCGGTTCCACGATAGCTGACGCAGGCACGACGGTGGCATTATTCAACGGCAGTTGTGATGCAATTGTGGGCTGGATAATTTGAGCAACAGGTGCAGTGGCTACCGGTGCTGACAGGGTTCTATCTTCAGTGGCTGATTTATCTTCAAGGACAGTGGGCTTAACATCCGGGGCGGCAGCGGCATTTTCCGGCATTCCACCACTGAATTGCACTATCAAGGCGATAATTAGCGCCAACACCGGTAACATCCAGCTAAATCGTAACCAACGTGTTGGTTTTTTTACTGCTTTTGATGGCGGGGTGACCTCTGCGACAGGCTCTGGCAGGGGGGGCAGCAACGTAGTTTCGGCCTGAGGCGCTAACTCAATGACAGCAGCGGCAGGCGGCGTAGGTATTGGGGCCGCAATGGTAGCGATAATAGGTTCAATCGGCTCGTAAGCTTCGGTGGTCTGGCGCAGACAATCGAGTGGGTCAGTGCGTGTTTTTTTATCCGGGCTGACAAATCCCCAAAAGGTCAGTACTGGCTTGCCTGCCACTAAATAAACGTGATTTTGATCGGGGAATTGCATTGTTTTGGCCAACAGTACGCCAAATAACCGCTGTGCGGCGTTATCAGATTTTTGCGCCCGCTGACACAAGTCATTGGCACTTGCCAGACAGGCGGACAACTGCTTAACCGCTGCCTTGCGCTCAACACTGCTGGCTGCCAGCCATGAGGTCACTTTGCCTTCAATGGGGGCATACCAATCTATGCGGTCGCCGCGTTCATTAAGTTGAGGTATGGCCAGACAGTCAGCAATATGTTGCTGTTTTTTAAGGCGTAATGCCTCTCTTATCTGCCGTGCAGAGGCATAAACCGGTTGCCCGTTTTCGCCTAACGCCAGAATGTCGTCCAAACTACCACTGCGTAAAAATGATTTTGCCACGCAAAAGAGACCTTTATAGTGTTGCCCAAGGCAGAAAATAATGTGTTATCTGCGACAACCTATACTTTAGTGTTGGTGAAGGGGAATCAAACGACGGAATAAGTGGCAAAATGTCCTCTTGTTTTCAATGAATGGAGGTTTTTGGTGTAACGCGTGTTTGGATATTTGCTCTGTAACGGCAAAATGTTCATTACAGGGCACATTACGTCGATGGACAGTAAAACCGTGTTTTTTACTATGTTTCTGCGTCGGTTAATTGAGTAAGCTAAGCCCCGCCTTTACGCGTATTGAAAGGAGATATCTTGAATCAATCACAAAATACCATTCACCTATCAGCCAACGAAGCGATTGATAGGCTTGAGACGCTATACGAGTCAGCACTTGCGGCATTGCGTGATGCTATTAGCGCTTTTATTCGCGATGGCGCTCTGCCGGATGTTGGTGAAAGGGCTAAGGGCTTGTTCTCATATCCACAGCTCAGTGTCAGTTGGGACGGAAGATTCCGCGACCACCAGCGTACCCGTGCTTATGGGCGTTTCTCCCGGACCGGGCAATACAGTACCACTGTTACTCGGCCGACATTATTTCGGGACTATCTGACAGAGCAACTCACCTTGCTTGAAAGTGAGTATGGCGCGGTGTTTGAAGTGACACCGTCACAACAAGAAATGCCATATCCTTTTGTGATCGACGGTTCTGACCTCATTCTCGACCGGTCGATGACGGCGGGCCTTGCTCAGCACTTCCCAACCACGGATTTGGCAAAAATCGGTGATGGCATTACTGATGGTATTGATACTGCCACCGCTGATTTTCCCTTATCGCATTTCGATGCCTTGCGGACTGATTTTTCACTGGCGCGGCTAAAACATTACACGGGCACCCCCGCAGAACATATTCAGCCTTATATCCTGTTCACTAACTACAGCCGCTATGTCGATGAGTTTGTCAGTTGGGCTTGTGAGCAGATTCTCGACCCCGCCAGCCCTTATAAAGCCTTATCCTGTGCCGGTGGCAGCTACATAACGGCTGAAAATGCTGATCCTGAAAAGACCACCTCTGATCTGGCATGGAAAAAACATCAGATGCCGGCCTATCACTTAATTGCAGAAGGGGGTCATGGCATTACTTTGGTGAATATTGGCGTCGGCCCATCCAATGCCAAAACTATTTGTGATCATCTGGCGGTACTGCGGCCTCATGCATGGTTGATGATTGGGCACTGTGGTGGATTGCGTGAAAGTCAGGCCATCGGCGATTATGTGCTGGCTCATGCCTATCTGCGTGATGATCATGTGTTGGATGCGGTGTTGCCGCCAGATATCCCGATCCCAAGTATTGCTGAGGTACAGCGGGCATTGTACGACGCAACCAAAGCGGTGAGTGGCATGCCAGGCGTTGAAGTCAAACAGCGGTTGCGCACCGGGACGGTAGTCACTTCTGATGACCGTAACTGGGAGCTGCGTTTTTCTGCGTCAGCACTGCGTTTTAGCTTAAGCCGCGCAGTTGCCGTCGATATGGAAAGTGCCACCATTGCAGCTCAAGGTTATCGCTTCCGGGTGCCTTATGGCACATTGCTCTGTGTTTCAGATAAACCGTTACATGGCGAAATCAAGTTGCCGGGGCAGGCGAACCATTTCTATGAAGGTGCTATTTCAGAGCATTTGCAGATTGGTATTCGGGCAATAGATTTATTGCGCGCGGAGGGTGATCAACTGCATTCACGCAAACTGCGTACCTTTAACGAGCCGCCGTTCCGCTAATCTGATCACGCCATAAACCGGCAAAGTATCAATCGATGTTTTGCCGGTTATGCTCGATGACCATCGTAATAAAATTGTCCCGCACCAAATCAGGAATAGCACTATTCCAGGCAATACCCACTTGCCAACTGAGGGTGTCACCGCTGAGCGCAATAATATTCATCGTCGGGGGCGCGATATGCACCACACTCTGCGGCAGTAATGCCACGCCGAGACCGGCAATCACCAGTGCGAGTATGGTCTGGATATCCTCAACTTCTTGCATCGCTGGCGCGTAGAGTTGATTTGACTGTAAGAACAGGTCAATTTGCGCATTTAGCCCGCGCCCACGCTCGCTATATAAACGCAGTAACGGCAGATGTTTTAACCATTCGTCGAGTGTTAGTGCCTTATCTTGCGGGGTTACCAGCACCAGACGATCGTCAAATAAGGGATGATAATGTAACGGTGCCTTGGGCGGCACTCGAACAAATCCTATTTGCAGTTCACCGTGGGTTAATAATGCATATTGCTGTGCCGAGGGGATATCCTCCAACGTAATGGCAACGCCAGGAAACTGCTCTCTGAATTTGGCGACACAGTGCGGAGCTGTATAGAAAGTCGACAATCCAAAACCTATCGATATAAACCCTTCAATGCCCTTGGCCACTCTGGTGGCATGTTGTAGAAAAAAATCAGACTGATTAATCACTTTCTCCGCCTCTGCCAGCAACTGTTGGCCGCCAGGGGTCAGTAGCGCACCATGACGCCCGCGTGAGAACAGATGAAGATTTAGCATCGATTCCAATAAGTTAATCTGCTTGGACAGGGCCGGTTGCGTGATACAAAGCGCCTGTGCAGCTTCATTGTAATTGCCTTTCTGTGCCAGCATAACAAAGGCTTTTAGCAACTTAATATTCACTATTTCATTCCAATTGGTAATCGATAAAGGAAAATCATTCATTATAAAGTTATCAATACGGCTGCTGTAATGCCAATGATAAAAATCAGCGGTAGATGCCCCAGGAGGATAATGTGACTGAATCACCATTGATAACAGCAGCAACCGTGCAGTTCCAGCATCAGGCCAATAACAAACAATATAATCTGTTGGTTATTGAGAAGTTTATCGAGCAGGCAGCCCTGCAAAACATCAAAATATTAGCGTTTCCAGAGATGTGTATCACTGGATACTGGCATGTCCCTAAGTTGACTGCGGTGCAAGTCAATGCATTGGCGGAATCGATAGAAAACAGCCCATCAATCGCCTTGGTTCGTGCGTTAGCAGTTAAATATCAAATGCTTATTGGTGTGGGCCTGATTGAGCGGGCAGTTGACGGGCGACTCTATAACGCCTATGTTGCTTGCATGCCTGATGGCACCTTGCACACTCATCGAAAATTGCATGCTTTTGAGCATCCAACCATTAGCAGCGGCGATTCTTACACCGTGTTTGACACCCCTTGGGGGGTCAAAGTGGGCATCCTTATCTGCTGGGATAACAATTTGGTGGAGAATGTTCGCGCTACCACCTTACTGGGCGCGGATATATTATTGGCACCACACCAAACCGGTGGAACTCACTCCCGTAGCCCTTATGGCATGAAGCCCATTCCACTCGAACTGTGGCAACAACGTGTTGAACGAAAAGAAGAAATAACCGCGGCAATTCGTGGCACCAATGGCCGGGAATGGCTGATGCGCTGGTTACCAGCCCGGGCACATGATAATGGTTTATTTATTCTGTTCAGTAATGGTATTGGGGCCGATGATGATGAAGTGCGCACCGGTAATGCGATGATACTGGATCCGTATGGCCGCATCATCAATGAAACCTGGGAGGCCGCCGACATGATGGTGTGCGCTGAGCTGGATCTCTCCTTGATCCCACTCAGTACTGGACGGCGCTGGATCTATGGTCGTCGCCCAGAGTTATATACCATTTTGACTGAGCGGCAAGGTTATGAACGGGATGCTATTTCAGCACGTTTTTCCGCTGATGCTCCAGTCCTGAAAAACAGATAGCTGACCGCCAATTTTACAGTCAATACCGGTGAGGCAGGGACTGAAAACACCTGCCTGTATTACCGGCGAATGCCGGTGCCAATGCTGATACTCGATACTCCGCCCGAACCCCCACTCACGCCGACATGACCGGTATTTGCACAGGCAATCAGCAATAGTGTAATCATCACCATGATTAACTTTTTCATTCGGTTTCCTTAGGTTCGCTAGCACGCTACGCGCGCAGAGACAGGAAGGGTAGCTTGCCTGTCTCGGATACTGCCCGATAAGTTATATCAAATAGTATATAGCTAAAGCGGGTTGTCTATGGTTTTCATCTGACAACTGAATAGGTCGCAGAGAGAGTCATATACAGCGTAAATGTATGGCAGTGATAGCTGATTCAACCTGATTGGTAACAGTATCTGTTTAATAATCAGATCAACACTTTTGCCACACTCAATCAAGAGACTCGCCTATGCACTTTACTCAAGCCATTGCCAGACTGCCGGCGGCTACCTGTGGTAGCGGCCAGACCACGTCCCAATTGGGCGCCCCAGATATTGCTGTGACGGGTCACCAATTTTTGGCCTACGTGGATACCTTGCTCCGTCTTGGCCTGAAAGTGACTATTTTACCGGCAGCACCGGCATTCCCTGATGCGCACTTTGTTGAGGATACCGCCGTCGTCATGCCGGAACTGGCGGTGATAACCCACCCTGGGGCACCCAGCCGCCAAGGCGAAGTGGCGACTATCGAGCCGCTATTTACCGACCGCCCGGTTGTTCGAATGAGCGAGCAAGGCCATCTTGATGGGGGTGATGTGCTGTTGGTGGATAAACAATTTTTCATCGGCCTGACTTCACGCACTGATGAAGTAGGGATCAGCGAATTTACCGCCGCGGTCGCGCGCTATGGCTATCGGGTAACGCCAATAGCAGTGAGTGCGGGGTTACACCTGAAGTCGATTGTTAACTATGTTGGGCGTAACACCTTGTTGCTGACCGAGGATTATCAGCACCATCCTGCGTTTTCTCGGTTTAATACCCTTGTTATTCCTGAAGATGAGTCTTACGCCGGTAATACTTTGTGGATCAATGATACGTTGATTACCCCGCAAGGGTATCCTTACACGTTGGCGCAAATTGAAAAGCTGGGAATGCCAATTATTCAACTTGATACCAGTGAATTTAAAAAAATGGATGGCGGCTTGACCTGCCTCTCGCTTCGTTTCTAATCCTTGCGGTTTCTATTACTTGCCAACATTGGGATCTTAACCATGAAAAAGACATTAGCTGCAATATTGACCGGCCTGATACTTTCCGCACCCGTGGCGGCTCAGACCATTGACACTATTAGCTTTGGTGTCGACGGGGGTTATCCACCTTTTGATGTTCTTTCTCCCAGTGGCGAGATCACCGGCTTTGATATCGATATCGCGAATGCCTTGTGTGAAAACCTGCATGCGAAGTGTGTATTCGTTAAACAACCGTTTGAAAGTATGATCGCGGCACTTAATGCCCGTAAGTTCGATGCAATTATTGCGTCGCTGACCATTACTGAAGAGCGCAAAAAAGAAGTAGATTTCACTGATCGCTACTATCGCAGTGCCGCACAATTGGTGGCACGCAAAGGCAGCCCGCTGTTACCGGATACCGCCAGTCTGAAAGGCAAAACCGTGGGGGTGCAAACCGGCTCAATCCATGAGACCTATGCGAAAAAGCATTGGGGTGGGCAAGGGGTGAAAATCGTCTCTTATGCCAATCAGGACAATGTCTATCTGGATCTGCTGTCCGGGCGCATCAACGCCTCGCTACAAGATAACATTCAGGCTGCCAGTAGCTTTATTGATACCCCGCGTGGGCAGAAGTTTGCTTTTGCCGGGCCGGTTATCCAAGACGAAACTATCTCATCTGATGTGGGGATCGCCGTCGGTAAAGATAATCCAGCGTTACGCGATGCATTGAATGGGGCAATTAAGGCGATCCGTGCTGATGGTACTTATGACGCCATTCAGAAAAAATATTTCAGCTTCGATATTTACGGCAACTGAGTGCGCCACCATTTTTTGTGATGTAAACCCGCCGGGCCGATGACTGACGCGCCGGCACCGGTTTTTCAGCGACAGGGGCCAATAATGGTAGCCGAATATTTGCCTTTACTGGCACAGGGGGCGGGGTTGTCACTGTGCGTGATGCTGCTGTCACTCGCGGTGGCACTGGTACTTGGGTTGATCAATGCCGTTATCAAACTGTTTGGCCCGCGCTGGTTGCGCTGGATATCAACCGGATACACCACGCTGGTGCGAGGGATTCCTGAACTGGTGATTATGTTGCTGTTATTTTTCGGTGGCGAAATGCTGGTGAATGGGTTCCTCAGTTTATTGGGCGTGGGACCTGTTCGCTTCAACACGTTTATCTCTGGCGTGTTGGCCATTGGTATTGTGTTCGGTGCTTACTACACTGAAACGTTCCGGGGCGCATTTCAAACCGTTGATCGTGGTCAGTTGGAGGCTGCAATAGCTTACGGTATGAGTCCTGCTCAGGTATTCCGGCGCATTATGTTGCCACAGATGCTCAGTTTTGCTATTCCGGGGATCAATAACAACTGGCTTGGTTTAATGAAAGCGTCAGCGTTGATATCCATTCTGGGGTTGGAAGATATGGTGTGGCTGGCTGAACAGGCAGGGCGTGCGACACAAAAACCGTTCTTGTTTTACTTCCTGGTGGCGATGATTTACATGGTCATCACCGCGCTTTCTAGTTGGGGATTCAGTCGGCTTTCACGGCGCTATGCGCTGTCAACCTCTAGTGCAGCGAGGCAAGGATGAATCTGCAAACCATGCTGGAGGCTGCACCGACATTTTTGTATAGCGACGGGTCGGATGTTACCGGGTTGGCCATGACCGCTAAGCTGTTTTTACTGTCCGTGGTGCCGGGTTTATTGTTGGCACTACTGATGGCAGTTGGGCAAGCTTTTGGCCCACGGCCGCTCTCTTGGTTCATCCGCAGCGTAACTTATTTTTTCCGTAGCACGCCGCTCTATCTGCAATTAATGCTGATCTACTACGGTTTGTCACAGTTTGACATCGTGCAGTTGGGTTGGCAGGACGACCAACCATTCTGGCTGCTGTTCCGCGATGCTACTTTTTGTGCCACGCTCGCGCTGGTGCTGAATACCAGTGCTTATGTGGCAGAATTATTGGCGGGAATGATGGTGACGTTTCCACGTCAGGAGTGGGTGGCTGGCGAAGCTTTTGGCATGAGTCAGTGGCAGATTATTCGCCGGTTGGTTCTGCCCGCAACATTGCGGCGCGGTATCCCAGCGCTGAATAACGAGATGGTATTCCTGCTACACGCCACCTCACTTGCCAGTACCGTAACGCTATTGGATATTACCGGCGTGGCGCGCTCGTTCTATGCGGCAACCTATTCACCGTTCATCCCGTTCCTGATGGCGGCGGCGCTCTATCTGTTATGCACTTTTATGCTGATTTACCTATTTTCACGTGCAGAACGGCGCTGGCTGGCTTTTGCCCGTCACGATTAAGTATCCGGTGCGGGCACTGCAGATTTAAGTGCGTTTGATGGTTTGTAATTCCGTCAGGGTGACAATTTTATCGACCCGGAATTTTTTACTGGTCAGCCAACTATCAGCCAGTAACCGGTAGTGTTCCATGTTACGACAGCCAATGCGCACCAGGAAGTCGAAGCTGCCACCGACCAACCAACAGTCCAGCACCTCCGGCGTTTTGCCTACTTCCTGTTCAAATGCCGCCTGCGAGTGCCCATGGTCGGCCAGTGCAATTTGTGCTTGTATAACAAAAGCATGCGCAGGTTCCGGTAACTCAATAATAGCGCTGTAACCGCGGATAATACCGGCGCGTTCCAGTAGCCGCACGCGCTCCAGACAAGGGCGAGCGGTTAGGTTTACCTGTTCAGAGAGCTTTTGATAAGAGATGCGACCATCCTGGCTCAGTATTTCAAGGATTTTTTTGTCAATTCGGTCAAGCCGGGCTTTCTTTTCCACAGATAGGACGTCCAATGAAAATCAATAATCATAAGTTACCTGAACATGCCCTGGGTGGGCAGCGTCAATTAACCAGTTTCCATTTCGGCCAGCAAGGTTTTGGTGAGAAAATCTATCTACAAGCTGGCCTGCATGCTGATGAGCTGCCTGGCATGCTGGTATTACATTATCTTAAAAGATTACTGAGTCAGGCGGAACGGCGCGGTGAAATTCAGAGTGAAATAATTATTGTACCGCTTGCCAACCCGGTAGGTATTGCGCAAGTGCTCCTTAATAGTGGTATCGGTCGTTTTGACCTGGGCAGTGGCCGCAATTTCAACCGTGATTTTCCTGATCTGGCGCAAGGGGTACAAACGCGGCTAGCATCGCGGCCGCTCACTGATAGTGTTGGTATACAGCAACAAGTGCGAGTTGCCATGGTTGAGGCATTGCAGGATTTGCCTGCCAGCAGTGAAGTTGCAGCGCTGCGCCAACATTTGTTGCGACTGGCCTGTGATGCTGACCTGGTGCTGGATCTGCATTGTGATGATCACGCTATTTTGCACATGTATGCAGATCCTGCCTGGCGCGAACCGGCAGAGACACTGGCACGTTTTTTAGATATTGGTACCGTATTACTGTCACAAAACAGTGGTGGTGGATCCTTTGATGAGGCTTGCGGCTTGCCATGGCATCGGTTGGCGGCACATTATCCGGCGTTAAAGCTTGAACCGGGTTGCATGGCGGTGACGCTAGAATTACGGGGTCAACAGGATGTAAGCCACGCGTTGGCCAGTGCTGATGCTGAGCGTCTTTATCACTATTTGCAGTACCGTGGCGCAGTCAAAGGGCAACCTTTGGCTATTCCGCAGCGGGAAGTCACCCTGTTGCCGTTTACCGCAGGTGAGATAGTGACGGCACCTGCCAGTGGTATTTTGCTGTTATTACGCCAGCCGGGTGAATGGGTTGGGAAAGATGAAGTGGTGGCTGAAATTATTGATCCGCTCACCGATACGGTAAAAGCGGTTCGTGCTCAGGCCGGCGGCATTATCTACGCCAGCCGGCGGGCACCTTTTGTCACCTTGGGGGCTGAAGTGATGAAAATTGCAGGCAAAACCCCCTACGCAGGTGGCGGGGGGTTAGCGTTGTGATGTTATAGCGCAGCACGATTAATGCTACACACTCAGTTCACGTAACAGGGGGAAAGCCTGTTGGGTCTGTTGTTCGCTGACGACGAACGCGCGTAATTGCTGTGAGTTATCAGTACCACGCGCCACTATCCCCTGCGCTGTCAGGCATATTTCCCAGTGGAGATCCTCGCGGTTGGTTTCGCCAGCGAAATAGAGCGGTAGATCAGGTGTTTTGACTTTAACTAACATCGGCGGCAGGGTGAGACACGCGGCTCCCCCTAGAATATTTTTTGCCAGTGTCATGGCTCCCACTAATATGGGCTGCAAAAATGGCAGTACTTTCCCCTCGACCTCGGCACAATCACCCACGGCAAAGATATCTGGATCAACCGTTTGCAACTGATTATTGACCTTAATACCACGCCCAATATCGAGACCTGCGGCAGCGGCGAGGGCAGTTTCCGGCTTTAAACCAATCGCAGCAATAACAGCATCAACGGTATACGTTTGACCCGCGCGAAGTTCTACTCGCAACCCGTTGGTGACTTTTGTCACACTGAGCAATTCATTATTAAATACCAAAGTAACACCACTCTGGCTGAGGCGTTGTTGTAAGCGGCTACTGATCTCCACCGGTATCACAGCGGCCAGCAAACTGTGTGCCTTATCCACCAACATCACCTGTTTACCGGAACGCTGTAGGTCCATCGCCAATTCCGTCCCGATTAATCCGCCGCCCAACACTAAAACACGCTGTGCCTTTTGCAACCTATCTTGGTGTTGCCGATATTCATTTTGGCTATTGAAGGTAACGATCATCTCGCTACCGGGCACGGCAGGGACTAGCGCTGCCGCCCCGGTAGCCAGCACCAATTTATGATAATTAAATGCCCAATCACCACAAAAAACGCGTTTAGTGTGCCGCTCAATGGCAGTGACCAACATCGCTGTATGTAAGGTAACATTATTTTCTGCTGCAAACTGCTCGGCCGACAGCCGTGTTAGATCGTCAGCGCTCTGCTGACGACTAAATACATGACTTAAATCAGGTTTATTATAGTCCACACCACTGTCAGCAGCGATCATGTGGATTGGCACTTGCGGGTCAAGTTTGCGGATATTTTTAACCACCTGGCGGGCGGCAAAACCTGAACCCACAATAATAATGTTATCTGTCATAACATGCTCCATTACAGTGGATCGAAAACAGATTTGCCCAAGCCACACTCTGGGCAGAGGAAGAAGTCGGGGACATTTTCCCAACAGGTTCCCGGCTTAACCTCTTGAAGAGGTTCACCCAGCGCCGGGTCATATATCCACTGGCAAACACTGCATTGCATTGAAATACCAAGAGAGGGTTGTGAGGGGCTATTCTCACTGTGAGCCTTTTCTTGGGTGAGGGCGATGGCGTCAACCTCAGATGAGCGCAGGGTATCCAATGGGTGAAGTGCCCATTCACGGGCAATTTTACGCCCATGCTCACGACACTCTTCTAAAGCATCAGTATCAGGTCGCCATTTCATTTTTAAGGAGAGCGAGATATCAAACCCGGCATCCATCAGGCGAGTTTGAATGCGGTCAACCGCACCGCCAGTCCAGCCAAAGCTGCCAAATGCCGCAGCTTTTTTGTTACGGAAACGTAATCCAGCCAACTCTTCGAGCATCCCCGCGATTTTTGGCATCATGACGTTATTCATGGTGGAAGAACCCACCAAAACGCCTTTAGAACGGAAGACCTGGGTGAGGATTTCATTTTTGTCATGGCGGGCAATGTTGTAGATCTTCACCGCCACACCGGGGTCGGTATCGTGAATACCCTGAGCAATAGCATCGGCCATCATTCGGGTATTATTTGACATGGTGTCATAGAAAATGGTTATCCGGTCTTCCTGATAATCTGCCGCCCAAGCCAGATATTGCGTGACAATTTGGGTTGGATTATCGCGCCATACCACGCCATGGGAGGTGGCAATCATTGATACTGGCAGATTGAAACCAAGAATTTCATTGATTTTTGGTGTTACCAAGCGGCTGAATGGGGTCAAAATGTTGGCATAATAGCGAGCGCATTGTTCATAAAGCTCGGTCTGATCGACCTCGTCATTAAACAGATGCTCATCACAGTAGTGCTGACCGAAAGCATCATTACTGAACAACACGGCATCACCCGTGATGTAAGTCATCATGCTGTCAGGCCAGTGCAGCATCGGCGTTTCAACAAAGATCAATTGCTTACCGTTGCCGATATCTAAGGTATCGCCGGTTTTAACGGTAATGAAATTCCATTCAGGATGATGATGATGTCCGTTAATTGAGTCGATAGCATTGGCGGTGCAATAAATCGGGGTGTTGGGGATACGCGCCATTAACTCGGTCAATGCACCGGCATGGTCTTCTTCTGCATGGTTGATAACAATATAGTCGAGCGTATTTAAGTCGATCTCTTGTGCTAAATTGGCAACAAAATCTCGATCAAATTTCTGATCAACAGTATCGATCAGAATGTTTTTTTCTTCGCAGATTAAATAGCTGTTGTAACTGGTCCCTTTCAGGGTTTTGTACTCAGTACCATGGAAATCACGCACTTCCCAATCACGTTGCCCAACCCATTTGATATTATTCTTAACTTGAATCGCCATGAACCG
This sequence comes from Yersinia sp. 2542 StPb PI, assembly GCF_048593855.1. NCBI lineage: Bacteria > Pseudomonadati > Pseudomonadota > Gammaproteobacteria > Enterobacterales > Yersiniaceae > Yersinia > Yersinia sp. 2542 StPb PI. Next base: position 10,143 of record NZ_JAZGQA010000035.1, on the reverse strand, counting down.
TTCCTCAACGAAAATAAATGATTTACCTCACCTTAGAAAGCAAATGGCGTGCCATGATTTATGGTATTGATTTTAATCAGATAAAATTAAAGTTAGTCATTATGACATTGATGTGTCATTGTCATAATGACTAACACTATGTCGGAATGACAAAATATGAGTTTATCCATTCAGTCACTGGCCAAAATTGCCATTGAGCTACAGGGCGGCTTATCAGGGCAAGATCGTTTTCAGACGTTAGTTAGTAGCTTGCGGCAATTACTGCAATGCGATGCCTCGGCACTTTTACGTTATGAACATCAATTGTTCCGACCCTTGGCCATTGATGGTTTATCACCGGATGTGTTGGGGCGGCGTTTTTCGTTGTCATCCCATCCGCGATTAGAGGCTATTGCCCGGGCAGGGAATGTGGTCCGTTTCCCGACTGACAGCCATCTGCCTGATCCCTATGACGGCCTGATCCCGGGCCATGATGAGCTAAAAGTCCATGCCTGTATTGGTCTGCCCTTGTTTGCTGATCAAACACTTATTGGTGCATTAACTTTCGACAGTATGAACCCGCTGCAATTTGATGGGTTCAGTGATGAAGAGCTTAAACTGATTGGCGTATTAGCGGCCTCGGCGCTGAATAATGCACTTTTAGTCGATGTGTTGGAGAAGCAAGCGCTCCCTACGGTTAGTTCATTAAGCATCCAAAAACAAGCCACACCAAGCTCGGAAGACGAGATGATTGGCCTGTCACCGTTGATACTGCAACTAAAACATGAGATAGGGGTGGTAGCAGGTTCAGAACTGAATGTGCTAATCACCGGAGAGACGGGGGTCGGTAAAGAGTTGGTTGCTCAGGCAATTCATCATTTATCACCCAGAGCTGCGAAGGCATTAATCTATTTAAACTGTGCCGCCTTGCCCGAGAATGTGGCGGAGAGCGAATTATTTGGCCATGTGAAGGGGGCTTTCACCGGTGCAATACATGACCGAACCGGTAAGTTCGAAATTGCCGACAATGGCACACTATTTCTTGATGAGATAGGCGAACTTTCATTGGTACTTCAGGCCAAATTACTCCGTGTTATTCAGTACGGCGACTTACAGCGCGTCGGTGACGACAGTACCAAGCGGGTGAATGTGCGTATTATTGCTGCTACCAATTGTGATCTTAAACAAGCAGTTATCGAAGGACACTTTCGCGTTGATCTGTTTCACCGTTTGAGTGTATTCCCGTTACATGTTCCACCGTTACGGGAACGGAAAGGGGACATTGTTCTGTTAGCGGGATTTTTTGTGGAGCGGATAAGAAAGAAACTGGGGCTTCAGCAGTTGGGCATCCCGGCCGCCACACTTACTCTGCTAGAGAATTACAGTTGGCCCGGAAACGTGCGTGAATTGGAACATGCTATTTATCGTGCTGCGGTATTAGCGCGCGCCTCACAACCGGCGACAGAATCTGCGCAACTGCATGCTGACTTATTTAATATTACAGTCACCACTATACCGGGTATTTCACCGATATCAGTCAGTGAGGATCAAGGTACCGCGCCTGTAGACCTGCAAGCGGCGACCCGTGATTTTCAGCGGCAGGTTATCATGCAGGTTCTTCAGGAGCATGGGATGAATTGGTCGGCATCTGCTCGCGCGCTAAACCTTGACGCAGGCAACCTCCATCGTCTTGCCAAACGGCTCGGCATAAAACGATAGGAGGCCGCCGTCACCAACAGTCCATTTTATCCAACGGTTGGTGACGTGCCTGGGTAAATGAGCATTAACCGGATAAGGAATCAGGATTTTCGGCAATGAAACGTTCGGCATCCTCAACCATCGAATAGGTGCCGACAAAGAAGGGGACTCGTTGATGTAATTGCTCTGGTGGAATATCCAGAATACGATTTAAACCATCACTGGCTTTCCCCCCGGCTTGTTCTGCCAGCACAGCCATTGGATTGCATTCATACAATAAATGGAGTTTGCCGCTCGGATAACTGGCCGTGCTTGGGTAAAGGTATATACCACCTTTCAGCAGGTTACGATGAAAATCCGCCACGAGTGAACCGATGTAACGGGAAACATAAGGGCGGTGGGTTGCCGCATCCTGCTCCTGACAATATTTAATGTATTTCTTCACCCCGGTTGGAAATTTAATGTAATTCCCCTGGTTGATGGAATACATGCTGCCAATTTCTGGATAACGCACTTTTTCATGTGATAAGCAAAAAACGCCGAGGGATGGGTCATAGGTAAATGCATGAACGCCATAACCGGTGGTATAAACCAACATTGTTGATGAGCCGTAAACGACATAACCCGCAGCCACCTGCTGGCTGCCAGATTGCAGAAAGTCCGCCTCGATAGCCGGTTGACCGACCGGGCTAAGCCGCCGGTAAATAGAGAAAATAGTACCAACGGAAACATTAACATCAATATTTGATGCACCATCAAGCGGAGCGATTAAAACGACATATTTCCCCTTTTGTGATTGTGCATCTTCAAATATGACAATTCCCTCTTCCTCAGAAGCGATACCTGCCACTTCCCCACGTGCTTTCAAGGCGGCTTTAAGCTTTTCATTGGCGAATAAGTCCAGTTTCATCTGCACTTCGCTTTCAATGGCGGGCATCCCTGCGGTACCCAGAATATCAAGAAGACCGGCTTTATTGATATCTCGGTGAATAATCTTGGCACCCAATTTAATTGAAGAAAGTAATGCAGTGAGTTCGCCGGTAGCGTGCGAGAATTCTTGCTGCTTTTCGACAATAAATTCGTCTAACGTTTTCATGATACGGTCCCTGAATCTACAGTAGCCATCAGTCCTCTGATGTCAGTTCGGTCAATTTTTCTGTCGGTTTCTTTTGACCAAGCGGGTTATTACCCCAACATTGTTCATATTTCCAACCCGTCAGTTCTTCAATCGTTGCGCGGGGGCCAGCAGCAATGTCAGCTATCGCACCACCGGCCTTAATCCGGGCAATTTCTGCCAACAGAACCATATGACTCTTTCTGTCGAGTTTCATCTGTGTGGTATAAAAAATTGCCACTAATGCCAGCGCGGTTACACCGATGGCAAAGACGCCAACAATCGCCTGAACCGCGGTTTCTGGCTGCACCGACTGACCGGAGACAAAGCCAAATCTGCTGAGTGTCCAGCCCATCGCAAACACAATAACCGAACGAACCATCTTGCCAGCAAATGTCATTGCACCCGCATATAGACCCTCACGCCGACGCCCTGTGAGCACTTCATCTACATCAGCGAGGAAGGTATAAACGGTCCAGGGAATATAGTAAATACCGCCGGTACTCAGACCAAAAACCACGGTGATCGCGAATAATACAATGACAGTGGTCGTGTCAGACCAACCGGTAAAATAGAGCGCGGCATAGGCAAAAACACTGACAATCACCACCTGTAATGCAATACGGAAAGGACGGGCAAAGCCCATTTTCACACAGATACCGATAAAGAATGCGGTCGAGATCAGTTGCATAATCGAACTGAAGCTATTGAGTTGCGACACCAGAACAGCACTTTGGCGTAAACCGAAAATGATAAAGTAGGTGAATGAGGAAGCGAATAACCACTCGGCACCAAATCCAAATAGATACATCCCTAAATGTTTACGGAAAATACGGAGCCGAAATGTTGACGCCATATCAATACACATTTTTTTCAGCGCCTGAAACAAACTACTGGTGGTCTCTTTAACCACTTCACTGGCCGGGCGCTCCCAAGAAGAAACGTACAGGAAGATCATGGCACAACACATGATAGCCCCATATGCGATGCCGGTATAAAGGAAGGGGGCCGGAGAATCCTTGCCATAGAGCGCAATAAATTGCCCTGGAATAAAGGCCGCCATAAAGTTGGCAACTTTTCCGAATATCGCTTTTGATCCCGTCAACTTGGAGCGCTTAGCAAAATCGGTCGTCATCTCTGTGGCTAGCGTTTCGTATGGCACCATGATCGAGGTGTAGATCAATTCAAACATGGCATAGGTTATCAAGTAGTACCAAAAGCCAAAACCACTCACCCAAAGTAGGGGATAGAACAAGACCAGCGGAATACCGATGAGGATAAAGAAGCGACGACGACCAAACATGCGGCCAAGGCGGGTGTTATAAAAGTTATCGGTGATGTAGCCCATGATAGGGTTACTGATGGCATCAAGAATGCTGGCCAGAGAGAATATGGCGGCAGCCTCAACGACAGAAAGCCCACAAAACGTGGTATAGAAATACATAAGCCACGCGCCACTGATCGCCAATGCACCACTGCCCAACAGGTTTGCACTGCCGTATGCAACCGTGTGCCTGACAGTTATTTTCTTTTCCATTTGCATCCCTTCATTTAAATGAAACAATGTTTCATATTTATCGATCTTGCGTTTCTTTATAATCCTCTTGCTGTGTTTAAAATGAGATCACGATCACGATCTGGTGGGTTGTATGAAAAAAAACGCATTTTTTATGAATAAATATCTATATCTGAATCTCGCTAGAAGAGTTTCTGTGGCTGGCGGGCGGGGAAGGTGTCGCTCAATAATCATGAGCATTATGCAGAGTTACTATTTTTGTGACTCATATCACAAAAATATTGAAATGCTGTTTTAAAAAAGGTAAGCTTTATTTAGTGATGCAGATCACACAAATAAATCTCAACGCTCTCAGAGGAACAGCCAATGAAACACTTAAATAACATCAGTAAATTGTTTGAAAAACTGGGCGATGCTTACGATGATTTCTGCCAGCGTATTGGCTCTATTGTTTCTCCATTTTGATGGGGTGCAGTAGCTGCAGTCACTCGAGTTAGAAAAAGGCGTAAACCGAGTTTATCGCCTTTTTCTAGTCGAATTGACTTTATCGCTTATGAGCTATAAGTGATCGAAATCTGATGCGTCGTGGCGCTCAGGCAACTGCTCATTTGGTTCTCCCCAGGTCCGATTGACGATACGCCCACGTTGCACGGCTGGTCGTTTCGCAATATTCTCCGTCCAACGTATTAAGTGGGTATAGGATTTCACATCCAGGAACTCCCCGGCTTCATATTGCAAACCTAAAACCAAATTGCCATACCACGGCCAGATGGCGATATCGGCAATCGAATATTCATCCCCTGCGATATACTCATGTGTTTTGAGCTGAGTATTGAGCAAATCAAGCTGGCGTTTAGCTTCCATGGTAAAACGGTCAATCGCGTATTCGATTTTTACCGGTGCGTAATGATAAAAATGACCAAAACCCCCGCCTAAATAAGGTGCCGCGCCCTGTAGCCAGAATAACCAGTTCAGTGCTTCCGTTCTCTGTGCGTGATCTTTTGGCAGGAAATGGCCGAACTTATCCGCCAGATAAAGCAAAATAGCACCGGACTCAAAAACTCTCACCGGAGTCGGCGTTGAGTGATCCATCAGCGCGGGGATTTTTGAATTAGGATTCACTGCGACAAAACCACTTGAGAACTGGTCGCCTTCACTTATTCGAATCAAGTGGGCATCGTACTCTGCGCCTTTCTCGCCCAGCGCCAATAACTCCTCCAGCAGAATAGTGACCTTCTGACCGTTGGGTGTCGCCATGGAGTAAAGCTGTAACGGATGTTTGCCAACAGGCAGGGCCGCTTCATGACGTGCGCCTGCTGTTGGGCGGTTGATTTTGGACCATACACCGCCACTCTCGTTATTTTCCGTCCAGACCTTTGGCGGCTGGTATTCGTTATCTTTCATCATTGATTACCTTATTTCAGAATGAATACGAACTTAATAATACGCATAGTGATTATGCATCAATAATAAAAGATAACAGGGATAATATTTGTTGTTAAGCGCAGGCATGGACCGGGCACCGTTGGCAGTAGGCCAAAAGAGCATCACCAGTCAAATTTCATACAGTACCTTTGATGCTTCTTCAACTTGCCGCTCCAGCAGTTTGAGCGTTTTGGATAATACGTTTTCTTGTTCTTTGAACCAGTTATCTTTATCGGACAAAGAGGTGACAAGCTGCCAAGAGTCTTCATCCTCTAATGCTTCCAGTTCACGCAACATCACGTCAATTTGATCTCTGACCTGCTTAATTTTTCTGCGTAGCCGTTCAAGATCGTCAATACAGTCACTTGCCATTAGCGGTTCAAACCCACGTTTTAAACTCTCGAGTAACGCGTTAATTGCGGGGAAATCTCCCCGTTGCCGGGCTTGATTGAGCTGGACCATCAGTTGATGTGCTTTCTCTTTAAACTCATTGGCGACTAAATCTGGATGGCAGAGTCGACTGGCTTGCCGCCACAGGCGTTTTAGTTCTTGGCGCTGATCAGCTGACAGTTTTTGCTCATTACTATGCCGCTGTTCGGCATCTTTTTGCTGCTCCTGATAGCTCTCGTACTTCTCTTTCGCTTCTTCCCGAGCTTTACGGGTTGACTCAGTATTGCGGGTACAAAAACCCTTTTCCAGCTCTTTAATTTCCGCCAGCAGTGCGGCGATTAAATCCGTTTGTTGCTGAATCTGTTGTCGTATCTCAATGGTTTCACTCGACATAGCAGAGAGCGCTAACCAGCGCTGTTTTAACGCGGCAAGTTCATCAATGGCTTGAGATATATACTGCTGGCAGTTGCGATAATCGCGTTCCCTGCGCCGGGCTTCGGCCTCCGCTTTACGCAGAGTACATTCCGCCAACTGTTTACGTAACTGGAGGATTTTATTCATCAATGGGCCAAGGCGCACCAGATAGAGATCATTAAAGTCATCCAGCAACTGAACCCGCTCGTTACGTTTATCGATTAACTCGCGTAACTGTTCTTCCAGTGCTTTTAGCTCCATTTTACAGGCGGCCAATTCAAGGTCTTGCCACTGGGTGACAGCTTGTTTACTCGCCAGCCAGGCTGCAATTGCGTCTAGCGCATGCGTAAATTTCCCTTGTTCAATTTCCATGGCAATAAAAGCCAGCACTGCGTCCTGGGATTCGCTTTTAAGATAAGGCAGTTGTTGTCGGATAATATCCTCATCTTCAAGCTCAATAGCACTTTTAATGATCTCCAGCCGTTTAATGAGTTTTTTCATAAATATTGGATTTGCTGATAGCGTAGACAGGATAGCGACATACTAAACAACAGGTGCAAATTGTTCCAGATTAATAAGAATTTTCTCATTAGAATGGCCCGTTTCATGCCACAAAAGTGACTTTCTTATCATCCAGACCCAATGAGCGGCCAGGGGACATGACTGTCAACACAGAAATTGTAATCGGTGACGATGAAAACAGATATGGTAAATCGAATATATAATTGACTTTAACGCCAAGACTTCTAAGATAATCTCAGTATTCAGTCTTGGAGATTCCATGATTACACTCACGCCATTGCAGCTTTTCAAAAATCTGTCCGACGAAACACGTCTGAATATCATCCTGCTGTTGCGAGAGTCGGGCGAGCTATGTGTTTGCGAGCTTTGTGACACATTGGATGAGTCTCAACCCAAGATCTCCAGACACTTAGCAATGCTGAGAGAATCTGGACTTTTACTCGATCGCCGTGCAGGGAAGTGGATTCACTATCGCCTGTCACCACATATCCCAGCTTGGGCGGCCACGGTGATTGAGCAGGCCTATCTTAGCCAACGAGATAAAATCGTGTTGCTGGCGAGCGGTAATGTAGCCTCGGGCGGTAAGGTAATTTGCCGCTAATACAGTAAAAATTTGCCTAATCATATGTGAATTTTCATATTTGATTGGAAGAGAAAGCAGATAGTAGGAAGGATGGTCTGGCTCATCTGGCCGCTGATGTTTAATCCATTAAAATTTACCGGGCAGGAGAGAACTCTTGCCTTTCGGGGGCGGTATGTTGTTGGCAGGTGCTATTTTTGTCCTGACTATTGTGCTGGTTATCTGGCAACCCAGAGGGTTGGGAATTGGCTGGAGTGCGATGCTCGGTGCGGGACTGGCGTTACTGACCGGTGTGGTTCACATGGGTGATATTCCTGTGGTGTGGCAGATTGTCTGGAATGCGACCGCGACTTTTATTGCCGTGATCATCATCAGTCTGCTGTTGGATGAATCCGGTTTCTTTGAATGGGCCGCACTGCATGTGGCTCGCTGGGGCAATGGCCGTGGCCGTTTGCTGTTTACTTACATCATCTTATTAGGTGCAGCAGTGGCGGCACTGTTCGCTAACGATGGTGCCGCGTTGATCCTGACACCGATTGTGATTGCGATGCTATTGGCGCTGGGCTTCAGCCGTGGTGCTACGTTGGCTTTTGTGATGGCAGCCGGATTCATTGCCGATACAGCCAGCTTGCCACTTATTGTCTCGAATCTGGTCAATATTGTCTCGGCTGATTTCTTTAATCTTGGATTCACTGAATACGCGGCAGTGATGGTGCCGGTTAACCTGGCCGCCATTGCGGCGACGCTGGTCATGCTGCATCTGTTTTTCCGCCAAGATATTCCTGCCGTTTACGACCTGTCGCTGTTGAAGGCACCAAAAGAGGCCATCCGCGATATCAACACCTTTAAAACCGGGTGGTTGGTGCTGGTGCTGCTGTTGGTGGGTTTCTTTGGCCTGGAGCCACTTGGTGTGCCTGTCAGTTTGGTCGCCGCCGTGGGGGCGCTGATATTGTTTGCCGTAGCGAAGAAAGGACATGCCATCAACACCGGCAAGGTGCTACGTGGTGCGCCATGGCAAATCGTTATCTTCTCACTGGGTATGTACCTGGTAGTCTATGGCCTGCGCAATGCGGGACTGACTGATTACCTGTCCGCCTTGTTGAATCAACTAGGGGAGCAGGGATTATGGGTGGCTACGCTCGGTACCGGGTTCCTGACGGCGTTCCTGTCTTCCATCATGAATAATATGCCGACCGTGTTAGTGGGGGCGCTATCGATTGATGGCAGCTCTGCCACCGGCGTAATCAAGGAAGCGATGATTTATGCCAACGTCATCGGCAGTGATCTGGGGCCGAAAATCACCCCGATAGGTAGTCTGGCGACCTTATTGTGGCTGCATGTACTGTCACAAAAGAATATGACCATTACCTGGGGCTATTATTTCCGAGTCGGCATTGTCATGACGATCCCGGTGCTGTTGGTTACGCTGGCAGCATTGGCGCTGCGATTATCAATGATGCAATAACTATTGTTTACCCCCCAGAAGGCAATGCCGGCTGGGGTTTCAATGAGAGATTACCCAAATGAGCAATGTGACTATTTACCATAATCCGGCCTGCGGCACATCGCGTAACACGCTGGAGTTAATTCGTAATAGTGGCACTGAGCCCACGGTTATTCTGTATCTGGAAACACCGCCAAGTCGTGAGGTGTTGGTAAAATTGATCGCGGATATGGGGATCACGGTTCGGGCGTTATTACGTAAAAACGTCGAGCCTTATGAGCAATTAGGTCTGGCAGAAAAGACCTTCAGCGATGACCAACTGGTTGATTTTATGTTGCAGCATCCCATCCTGATCAACCGCCCGATTGTGGTCACGCCACTGGGTACCCGGTTGTGTCGACCTTCTGAGGTGGTGTTGGAGATTTTGCCTGATGCGCAACGTGGTTCATTCACCAAGGAAGATGGTGAACGGGTGGTCGATGAACAGGGCAGACGTGTAGATAAATAATCAGACATTCAGCGGGCATTCTCTATTAAATGACGCTGGGTTTCTCAGCAATCGCGTTAATTGCGTCTGAACTGTCAATTTGCTCGATTACGTATGCCAATATAATCGAGCAAATTAGCCTGCTACTTCACATATTCAATAAGCTGTTTATCTTGGGATTCTGTGCAACAAACAGAGCTTCTAAATAGCTTATATAGAATATTCCGATTGTTTTGCAATATCTAATATTGATCGAAGTAATGTCCTGAATCCTGGTTTGTCTGTCCAATTTGGCGCTCCAGAACGCATGTATTCGATAGAGATAATATCGGTAACACTAACGCCGGAGAGCTGTTTTAATGAGTGGTAACCCATACTCTCTAACTTCGCGAGAATGAAATCACTCCCTCCGCTAATCCCGTGTAATCTCTTACGTAACTTAATACTTTCTTCTTTAGAAAACATGATTTTCTTTACGCTATAAGTAAACAATAAGGATCTTCAGATGAAGAAGTAAACGACAAAATATCACGGAACTTTAAATGATAATGCCACTACGATATTTAACATTTTA
>NZ_JAZGQA010000359.1:0-1918 GCF_048593855.1 Yersinia sp. 2542 StPb PI | reverse complement strand
CTCATTAACGTAATAGGACATACACTACTGCAAAAGTAGTCGCTAATCGTGCGGGCTAGAGTATTAATGGAAAACTTTCCCATTTTTTCAAAGCTACCCTATAAACTGGTGTACCAATCTAGTTGCAAGATCGGCATTTTCTGCATCAAAGTTGGCATTATCCCCATCACAAAACCCATGATGGCTGCTGAATATGCGGCTATCAACATTAGGATATTTTTTTAGTTCACTTTGCAGGATTGTCGTATCGAAAGAAGCCTCATGTCGGGCAAGGATGACAAGGGCTGGACAAGGTGGCGCAATATCGCTGTGCTCGCGGATACGTGAACCGTAGTGGCAGACAACCCTTACGCATAACCCGCTTCTGGCCGCAAGCCAGGCAAGCGTGGCTCCAACACTAAACCCTACAAGGATAAGATTGTCATACTGTGGCCGCAGTGTCTGGAGCAGAGTAACGATATGGGAGGTGTCAAAACCTACATTTTCAATAAAATAGCGATATGCCTCATTCTGCTGTGCATAGCTAAATGGCTCATCGCGCCCAATAAGATTGAGGCAATAAACGTCCCTCTCCATCGCATGATATTCATGACACACCCGCCTGATATGCGGATTAATACCATAAATCTCATGTAGTACTACGATGGCGGTATTGCTTCCACATTTTAGCTCTAGCATTAGGCGTTATCGATTTCCGTTTTGTGCACCCAGGCTGACAAATGCCATTCGGCAGTAAATGGTAGGACACTCCGCACTGTCACTCACTCATATAGAGATTTTGTGCTCACTACATCATCGAAAGGTCACACAAAAAATAACTTTCAATATCAATTTATTATATAGCTAAACTATTTTCTACATCGTCTTCCAATCCTTGCGCTGATTGAAGACCAAAATGACTATTACGTCTCACATTGAGTAAAATCACCCCATGATTTGCCACTAATCCTTAAATGAGCAGCATAACTAACCAGAATTACAATTTACACTATAATAAACAATAAGATGCCATATACTGGCTTCGGTGATGTGAAGCCAGCATTACGCTAATTGAAAATAACTACTCTTCTGTCACTGGCATAAACTCGGCCAATTTCTGCTTCTGTTTCCCCCGGTCATCCAGATTAGCTGAGCTTAGCCAAAGCTGTATAGCTCGCCGAATCCCTGGCCATTCACTCTCGATAATAGAATACCAACGGGTGTCACGACTATGCCCTTTGGATACTTGTATTTGTCTGAAAGTACCTTCGTATTGAAATCCCAACCGTTCTGCCGCTTGAATCGCTGGCTGGTGCAAACTGTCACACTTCCACGCACATCGCCGGTATTGCAAAGTATCCAGCGCATAGGATAGCAAAAGAAATATTGCCTCAGTGCTGCATAAAGTACGTTTCATCAACGGTGACCAGTTAATCCAACCGATTTCTACCGCCCCATTCTCGGGGTCAATGCGTTGTAACGCGATAAAACCTACTGCTTTTCCGGTGGAGTAATTGATGACTGAATAAAAAAGAGGGTCCTTACTTGCACTAAGAGAGGCAATATAATGGTCACATTGCCTAATTGTGATGGGGCGATTAATGTGAAAGTAAGTCCAGTCACGCTCGTCATCAATGCTGTGCCAGGCTTCAAATAGATCCTTGCTATGCTTGATATCAATAGGTTCAAGGAGGCAATAGTCTCCTTTGAGGATAATCCGTTGGGGAGTTGTTCGAGGCAACCAGTCGGGTAATGATTTGCCCAGTGCTTGCCCATAGATATTTAATTCTGTCATTATAAATCATACCTGTGTTATGGAATTTATAAGGTTTCGGCAAGTTTTTCAAAAAACTCAGTGAATCCACCCTAAAATAATTTCACTTTGATCTTTAACTTTTCCAATCGTGCTGATTTCTCCAAGAAGAAAGTGATATTGGCC
>NZ_JAZGQA010000358.1:0-1932 GCF_048593855.1 Yersinia sp. 2542 StPb PI | reverse complement strand
ATTATAAATAGGTGTTCGATCGGCGAAACAGATCGAACGAATAAACCGTTAGCCGTGAGAAATCAGAACAGGAAATGCCAGACAGCGTGAACAACCGAAAGCAGTCGGTGGCGAAGCCGTTTAAGCTGATGCACCAGCGCACCGGTGGTTTGCATTGCAGAGAGCGCATCATCGAAAATATCGCCCACGCCACGGGCAAAGTTGTCGCGCGCCGTCTTGATCACGTTCTCCGTACGATAACCCGACTCCAGTTGGCGTGTGACTGCACTGCTGGCGTTATCCGGCAAAGCACGAATGAAGGTTTCGGCCCAGAGGAGCATATTGAACCCCTCCGACGCCGATACGGCCAGAACAGGATGTCGGGGTGAAAACAGCGCATTGACCTGCGCTATTTTTACCTGCAAGTGCTGTTGCTGACGTAAAGAAGGTTGGTGAGTGACGAGGTCCCATTCCCGGCAGGGTTCAATTTTATCAGCCTGATTGAGGACGAAAAGAAAGCGCACGGGGTCTGCTCCCTGCGAAATCAATTGCCGATAGCAACGAATGTCATCGTTCCATGCCCGGTCATCAGCTTTAAGCACCCAGATAATCAGGTCCAGTTGACCCAGCCAGTGTTGATATAACCGCGTATAGATGCGGTCAAGTTCGGGCGTTTCACCTATTCCCGGAAAGTCCACGATGAGCAACGCATGCGGCGCAAGAGCCCATTGATACGTTTGTACGCGGCGGGTACATCCTTTAATGGCGCTGACCTTGGCGGGGGGCGGATTGAATAAGGTATTGCAGAGGCTTGATTTACCCACACCGGTCTTTCCCATAACCCCAATAGTGGGTTCGTAATGAATGCACTGATGTACATGTTTGAGAATGGTACGGGAGAGATGATGGCTGATACAGTGGGCTGTATCAGCAGGAAAAGGAGAAAGTACCGATTTTAGTAACGAGTTAACATCGAACTCTTTATTCATTGATATCACCTGAGATAATAAATCAATTGATTACTACAGGAGTAATATCTTTCTCAAAATATATCCAAGTGAAATCAGCCTGTTAATATACATTTCTTAGTAGGTCACTCCCATTTAAACAAAAGCGCTCTTTTTTATATGTTGGTCCTACCCCCATAAAAATATTATTGCCGAATGAACGTTTTTTCCCCAAATCAGTTCCCTCCAATCTGTCCTCAAGTTTTTTGGGTGTCTGATATACAGGAATAAAGAAACCTCCAACATCATTGCTATACTTCATTCTTTCAAACAAAGGCATAATGCCGGTATATTTTCCAGATAATGATCTTTTCCACTCCGATCTTACAATATCTGTTTGTCTCAAATACCTGATACTAAAAAAGTCACAACACCCACCATATTCATCCCATACTTCTTGAGTAATAATGAGAGGCAAATATATAACGTTATAGGAAACATTAACTGAGTTAACATGCGGATCTTCATAAACTCTCCCCTCAAAGAACGTCTTCAAAAAAACAACATCAAATACACCTTGTGGCTGACGAATATAGTGACCCAATGCCTTCTCATGAAAATCATTATGAATCCCCATATTCACTCCATCCGTGATCATACCAATTAAATTCCCCACATCCAGTACCGGAGATGAATTCGGAATACTGCTACCAATAATGTAGTTACCTGAATACGTCAACATTTGAACAGGTGGATGATAGGTATCATAAATTGTTAATGCCGGTCTTAATTTCGATCTACTCCGTCCCAGTTGCATTTCCTGTTTGATTAGTGATTCAAGAAACCCAGACTTTGTAAGGTCTCTTTCTGTGGCAGTATTCTTAGCCCACTCATAAGTAGTCGAGTCAGAGATATACGCCGTTATTTTGTGCTTACTTGCCATACCCTCTAGTCCTTTTTCGTCGATGAGAAACATCAAAGTAAGTTACTTTACATCATGATTAAA
>NZ_JAZGQA010000357.1:0-1959 GCF_048593855.1 Yersinia sp. 2542 StPb PI | reverse complement strand
CTGTATTATCTATCTTTGCATATCATTACCTTATCTTTATATTATTACCAGAAAAAAACCTAATCAGTTACATTATAAAATTCTAATGGGCGTGATTGCCGGTTTTACTGCAACCTATCTTGCTGATTTTCATAACCAAACTAGCACGACACTTTATGGGTTAATTATTAGCCCTATTGTTCTGACAGCATTAATTTTTGGCCCAATCCCCTTATTGATAAGCTATGCTATCCATACAGTATTTGTATTTGGATTGTCGCCATTTTATGATATTTTCATTATGTCTTTCATGTTTTTATCTATAGCGCTAAAAATTTGGGATAATAAAAGATATTCTACTTTTTTCCTTTCGGTTTTCATTCCACAATGTATAAATATTGCTTTGAATTTTGAACGACTAATCTCTTTAGGATACCTTCCCCGTTCAATATTTAAATCCGCGATGAGCATTATTTTACTCTCGATACTCTATTTTATTTTTAGCCGCTTTCAAAAAACGTTTAGTAAATTCTCTATTTTGCAATTCCAATCCTCGACGGATCAACTGACTAAATTACCTAATAGATTCAGTATTAATCACCATTTGGATAATTTTAGAGAAACGCATAAGGACTGCTTTATTGCTTTGATTGATATAGATTTTTTTAAAAGGGTTAATGATAATCATGGACATTCTGCCGGTGATAAAATTTTATATGATATCGCCCAGGAACTAACGTCAGTGATTAGAGGAAATGATTTTCTGGCGCGGTATGGCGGTGAAGAATTTTTGCTGTTAATACATACCGCAGATAACAGAATTGCCAGTGAGATCTTGGTGCGGATAACTACACATATCCGCGATACGCTGTTTATTACACCGGACAACCACTCTCTCAACATTACGATATCTATCGGTGCCGCTTTATATGTTAAAGACACCTCATTTGATGATGCGATTAAGTCAGCCGACAAAGCGCTCTACCGAGCGAAGAATGGTGGTCGAGATCAAGTTGTTTTTCATTAGGTTTTGTATGATTAGGCCATTGTGTAAGTCAGGATCTTTAACTTAGCATAGGCTTTTCCCCTAAGGCCTTTGTAGCTTAACAGCGGGTCCACATACATTGTAGAGGTTGGCGGTGACCAGAGAACATGTTGTTATTGTCATTGATATGCAAAATGGGGTTTTTGCTAATCCACGTTTTGATCGTGAAGGTCGCGTCGTTCGTATTAATCAGTTGATCGACCATGCTGACCAAGTCATTTTCATACAGCATGCAGAAGATGAAATGACACAAGGGAGTGAATTGTGGCAACTGCTACCGGAATTACATTACCCGCAGAATGCTATTTCTGTTACCAAAACAGCGTGTGATTCGTTTTATCTTACCTCGCTCGACACTATTATTGCCCAGCTAGGGGCTACTCATCTGACTATTTGTGGTTGTGCCACGGATTACTGTGTTGATACCACCATCAAAATTGCCGCCAGTAAAGGGTATGCTCTGACCATCGCTTCTGATGCCCATACCACTGCGGACCGGAAATATGTCACGGCTCAGCAGCTTATCGCGCAACATAATGAGGTTTGGTCTGAGCTGTCCATTCCGGGGAACCGTATCACAGTAAAAACGACGCAGCAGATCCTCGCTGACTGGCTGGATTAAATTCCTCTGGGCATACTCGCTTAGCACTCTTTTATTAGGTGATGTGTGCCGATAGTCTGATGCGATACCGTAGATAAAAATGATGAGTAGGAATAAGTAAACACCCTCCAGATTACGTCTACGGTACTGATGATTTGGTAAGGTTCGCTGATATTATTCTTTTCTCTTATCACCCACCCCTGTTTTTTATCTTTAAAATAGAGAAATATCAAGAATTAATCTTGTGTTCATAGAACACGAATAGCGTATTTTATATAAGATTAATGGGACTATACATTGTAATTAAAGTAATGTAATTCCTAATGCCTCGTAG
>NZ_JAZGQA010000356.1:0-1974 GCF_048593855.1 Yersinia sp. 2542 StPb PI | reverse complement strand
GGCATAAATCGACAGACAGCGAGGCCTTCGTCCTACACGATAATAAATCATGTCCTACAATAAATATCTGAAATTACCCAATAAAAGCACCAATATTTTCCTCAGATTTAATGGGAAAATGGTGGCATATAAAACTACATGGTGAAGTAAATCACGAAAAAAACGGGGTTACTCCCGATGGGGGGCTGTCATCAGGGATGAATTACATACACAAAAACAGATAAAAAACGATCCCGGGCAACAGGGGCGATATGACATACCCGAAAAAAACACAAACAAAAAAGCCCAAGCTTGCGATAAGCTTGGGCTTTAAATTTGGCGGAAGGATAGAGATTCGAACTCTAGGACCTGTTACAGTCGACGGTTTTCAAGACCGTTGCCTTAAACCACTCGGCCATCCTTCCAATGGGCAGCATTATCATCTATAGCGCGATGATATGTCTAGTGTTTCATTCAGAAAAAATTGAAATTCGATTCGTTTGGTTAAACTTCACACCAAAATTGGTCAAAAAAAGTCTGTGCGGCTAAAAATAGTGCGACTTTTGATAAACCATCGGCTGTTTTCAATGCACGTAAGAGCTGCCTTCGGTGGATAAACATCCTGCCCTAACAATACCAGCCTGATGACCGACACAAAAAAAACGCGGCCAGGTGACCGCGTTCTGCCTCAGAACTTATCCTGTAATCAGAATTAGAACTGGTAAACCACACCAACAGCTACGATATCATCAGTGTTGATACCGGCGTTTTTGGTAAAGGTATTTTCATCCAACAGGTTGATTTTGTAATCAACGTAGGTGGACATGTTTTTGTTGAAGGCATAAGTTGCGCCGACATCAACGTATTTCAACAGATCCTGGTCACCATAGCCGTTGCCAAGGTCTTTACCTTTGGATTGCAGGTAAGCCACGGATGGACGCAGGCCGAAATCAAATTGATATTGAGCCACTAACTCAATGTTTTGCGCTTTGTTAGCATAACCTGCATCGGCATTGTTATTGCCGAAATCACCGAAGCGGGTCAGGTTATAAGTCTGAGTATAGTTAGCCGCCAGATAGACATTGTTGGCATCGTATTTCAAACCGCCGGTGTATGCATCTGCACGGTCACCGTGACCAAATTTCAGGTTATTTTGATCAGTAGTACGCAGAGAACTGGCCATCGCCGCAGAAGCGCTCACCCCCCAGCCCAAATCGTAAGATACGGACATACCGTAACCATCACCATTCTGCCCTTGTACATCACGGCCATTATTGGTTTCAGTACCGTTACCATTTTTGCCCTGATATTGCAGCGCAAAGTTCAGGCCGTCCACCAGACCAAAGAAGTTGGTGTTACGGTAAGTCGCCATGCCGTTACCACGTTGAGACAGGAAGTTATCCGCACCATATGTATCGCCACCAAACTCTGGCAGCACGTCAGTCCATGAAGTTACGTCGTACAGCACACCGTAGTTACGGCCGTAATCCAGAGAACCGTAATCCGCAAATTTCAGCCCCGCAAAGCCAACACGGGTGAAGTTGCCTTGATCCTGACTTTCAGCTTTATTCAGGTTTGCCTGATATTCCCACTCGCCATAACCGGTCAGTTGGTCATTAATTTGTGTTTCGCCTTTTAGGCCGAAACGCATGTAGGACTGATCGCCATCGTTGCTTTTATTGTCAGAGAAATAATGCAGACCATCAATTTTACCGAACAAGTCCAGTTTGTTGCCGTCTTTGTTGTAAATTTCAGCTGCACCTGCACTACCTGCGACTAATAAAGCCGGAACCAGCAGAGAAAGAACTCGAAGTTTCATCGTTATTATCCTCTATTATTAGATTTGATTATGCCACTGCTCTTTCGAGCAATTAATCCCAATGGGGTTTCTCTATTGTGGGAATAAGATTAGGATTAATCTATACAGAAAATGCTACTAAGTGACGGATAATGTTTCATATGTCCAACAAAGTATTTCAGAATGTAAATACTGGC
>NZ_JAZGQA010000355.1:0-1992 GCF_048593855.1 Yersinia sp. 2542 StPb PI | reverse complement strand
CTATATGTAATACCACCATTAATCGATCGTCCCATACCGGGGAATAACGTGTTATTTTTCACGGATGTCACTTCGCGCCCGGCAATTGATGCAGTGGCATAACGCTTATTGGTTAAATTATCTAAACTTAAATATGTTGACCATCCATTAGGATGGCGATAATCAATCTTAAATCCCCAAATAGCATATTTATCACGGAATTGAATATCATAACGATTAATATGATCTACCGGTGTACGGGCTGGTAACCAATGAAGATTAGGTCCTGCACGCCAGTATTGCCATTTATACAATATTTCTGCGGAAAATTGTTGCGGAGGAATCCCCCCGATTCTCTTACCTTGATATTCGCCACCCAGAAAGCGGAAATCGTTATATGTCCAGGCCAAACGATATTCCATACTCGCATCATTTAACGGAATATCGCCTTTAAGCCCAGCTTCAATACCTTGATGCAGGGTTTTATGGCGATAATTAAAGGTACCCGTCGAATTTCCCTCTTGGTCATAATGCGTAATTAATTCATTTTTCACTATGCTGCGATACAGAGAGAGATCCCAGTTAATGCCAGCCTTCAACCTACCATCGCCGCCAATTTCCACAGTAATCGCCTGTTGAGGGACTAAACGATTAACCGCACCATTATTAGAAATAATTTCGCGGAAACTGGGGGCTTCATGGCTCCAACTCAGATTGGTGAACCCACGCAATTGTGGTTGAGGTGACCAAACCACCCCCAGTTTTGGTGTTATTAAAAACCAGCGTTGCCTTACTGACTGCCGATCATCGCGGGGGGTAACATTACGAATCGAATGGGTACCTTTCATACCCGTACTGAGATACCAATGCTCTGCCGCTTGCCAACCAGCATCTACAGCCACGTTCTGATTCTCTGCAGTCATGGCATAACTGCCAATTAATTTACCATCATAAGGGGTTTCTCGCCGATTCTGTCGCAGATCACGATTCATATCTGAACGTTCAGTTGATAAACCAACACGATAATTAAACTGATTAATGGAGAGACTTGAGAGCCATAAGGCACCGTAGGTATTGCCGCCACTCAGTACATACACTGCTGGTGTTACAAAATTATCGTGAGTATGTTGTGCCCATAATCCTAATTCCTGCTGCCAATTTTGGCCTTGCCATACGGAATAGTTGGCGAAGCGAGCTTGTTCAACATTACGCCGCGGATCTCTTACCCACACCATTGGGTAAACCGCTGTAGGATTATTTTTGACTTCTGACTGTGAAAGCGTTCCCGCAACTTCAAAGCTCAGATCTGTCCAACTTAACCAAGTACGATTAGTAAAGTTAGGTTGTTCAAAACCGACATTTGCTCTAATTGAATTGCGCTGAGAGGAGGAGTGATCACGATAGCCAGCGAAGCGATCGCCACTGATACTCAAACGCCCATCCCACAGTTCAGTTTCATCCCCCCCGATGGCTCCATGCCAACCTTGCCGTCCGAAACTACCGTATTCGTAGCGTAATCGTCCAAATTCATCCCTGCCAGTGTAGGAAATAAAATCCAGCTCACCACCCAGTGTATTATTTGCAGGATTGGTTGCATTGGCACCACGACGTACACTGATAATTTTACTTTCCCGTGGCTCCAGCAGGCTGATATGAAAGCCTCCGTCTGCATCATTCAGTGGCAAGCCATCTTGTAATAGAGTAACGCCTCGGGAGAGTGGGGCACTTTGTACACCGGAACCGCGAATATTTAAGCGAGGCTGATCAGAACCACCAAAAAAATCTTGTACCACCAACCCCGGTTGGATACTCAATACATCATGTAATGTTGCTAATCGGCCTTCAGATTTAGGAATAATAAGGTTGCTACCGCCCGGGATGACCGCTAACTTATTTTTTTCTTTAATGACGACATAGCTCTGAGCATCCCCAACCACCTCCATATGGGTATTTTTTTTAACGTTATTTTCCTCAGCTAAGGAATAGAAAGCTAATGGCATAATAGATAACAGT
>NZ_JAZGQA010000354.1:0-1994 GCF_048593855.1 Yersinia sp. 2542 StPb PI | reverse complement strand
GTANTTCAGTTGGTTAGAATACCTGCCTGTCACGCAGGGGGTCGCGGGTTCGAGCCCCGTCCGTTCCGCCACTTATTGCAAAACCCTGGATCTCTGATTCAGGGTTTTTTGCATTATAATTTTTATATATTGTTGATCTGCTAGATATATCTCTGTGACAAAACCCAACCACAACTCTCTTATTGTCAGTTTGCGACTCCACCATTTGGCTCTCTGTGCTATTTATAATTTTAATTCAATGGGTTATTTACCATACTTTTAACCGAATAGAATGGTGTGGTTAAGAGCAGCCTGGATACACTATAGGAATAAGGAAATATCGATTCTTGATGGGGTAAGCCCTCAGACAGAGGGCTTAATGTTATGCGGGTTCTTTACGGCAAATTAATAATGTATGCCCAATACCAAGACCATCAATATCTTTCTCAACGTAGAATCCAGCAGTAGATAAGCACTGGTAAAAAGTATCTGAATGATAAAAACGGCTATTACCGTTAGCCATACATGTAAAATAAAGAGATGAGGCATTCAAACTGAATGCGCCAGCTTCAAATTGTTGCCTATCCCAAAATATCTCCATGATGCATACGTAACTATCGGGCTTCATTGCATGATGAATAAGCTTAAGAATATGGACGATTCGTTCTTCACTAAAGCAGTCTAGAAACTGACTCATCCACCAAACGTCTGCTTCTGCTGGCAATCGATCGGCTAATAACAGATCCACAGGATATGTACTGATACGGTCGCTATAGCCTTTGCTTTTGACGTTCTCGTTGGCTAAGACTAACTGTTGTGGCAAATCCAGCAATGTTATTTTCACATCAGGGTCATAGGCCGCACACTGTAAAGCCCACTTACCAGTATTGGCACCAATGTCATATATATGTTTTGGTTCAAGATCAAAAATAGCTTTTAGCGCAAGCTGAAAGGCATTATCGGAATAAAAATGATCAAAGGCGAACCAACTTTCACGTGCGGCAGTCGGCAACTCGCTCAGTGCAGGGTAAATAGTAGGCCATTCACCAAATACGGATAATCCGGCTGGCTTTCCTGTCTCTAGTGCTTCTTTTAGATTGAATAAACCCTGATAACAAACGTCCTGAGTGAAGTCCATATTTACGCGGGTCATTTGATCATGCAATAAGTAGTGACCGACCTTGCCCAGATAAAATCGGTTTTCCTGCTGGTAGAGGATATTACCGCTAAGCCCCATGTCTAGCAGGATGCTGATTGCATATCGGCTTAGTGTGCAATGAGTCTGAAGCTCATCGAGTGTAATACCACCTTTACCTGATTCATCTAATGCAGCTAAAATTCCTGACTCTCTCAGGTTAAGCGCAGCTTGAAATAGCATAGGGGCAAAAGCTATTTTCTGAGCTTCAGTGATTGCCGCCAAAGCACTAATTTGGTCTTTATCATATCCGTAGCGCAAGCTTACGTCCTCGTAATTCAGGTAATAGCTCACCATTTAGCATTATTCAGCTTTAATGGTGAGCATAAAGTTAAGGTAACTATTTGTTATGTAATGTTTTTATATTGACAGACGATTTAGTTGAATCTGGATATCTTTATTCAAGTTAGCGATCCAGCGATTATATTTTGAGTGTATTTTTCCATTTTTGGCATCCATGTTAGTACTGCCAATATATTTGATTTGGTAATTATTAGCATTGTAATTAATTTGGATTTCAACAGTGTGATCGCGATTTATTAACTTCCCGTTAATCACGCCTTCAGCGCCAGGTATCATTACCCAACCACGGTTTATCCCACCAGCCAGAATCGCTTTTTGTACTTCTGAAGTCGTGTGACTACCAATTATTGTTTGGTTAACGTTTTGGATAGGCGTCGTACCTGCACATCCAGCAATAAATGTGATAGATACCAACCCGACCAAGAGTGCTTTTAATAGTTTCATGATGATCCAATTAATTAATGATTTTCATGTTAACCCATGATAGGAGTAACGGAATAATGCTAAATAGCAGAGA
>NZ_JAZGQA010000353.1:0-2006 GCF_048593855.1 Yersinia sp. 2542 StPb PI | reverse complement strand
AGCTCACTCAAGCTCAGCTGATTAGTGGTCGTCTCGCCATTGCTCGTCTGATTGTTGAAAACAGTGGCGAGAGTGAATACGCTATTATCCCCGCGAGCGTAGCCGATAAAATTGCGCAGCGAGATGCGAACAGTATTGTATTAAATAGTGCGCTTAGTCAGGAAGAGCAAGATGGAGAAGATCCGTATGCCGATTTCAAAGTGCCCGATGATTTGATGTGGTAATTAACAGTTTGCAGATGCTTATGTATGAAAAGCCCCTCAGGGCTTTTCATTAAGATTTTATGTTCAGCCAATTTATGGGTATTACCTGTTTGCTACTGTATCGCTGGTATGAATGGCACTGGTGGTCGGGATTCCGGGATGCCCACGGTCTCGTTCCCAGGTAAAAGGGGCAAAATCACAGTTTTCATCACGCCAATGAGGTTTGCGCAGTGCATAAATCACCAAAGGTACCATGCAGAAGAACAAGGCTAATGCGATCAAAATAGCGACATATTCCTTGGGGCTACCCACCGCAATTTGGCTAGGTGGAATGAAGCTAAAGATGAAAGCAATACACGAACCCAGTAGCCCTGTACCACCAATAATCCATATCCCTGCATTACCGCCAGGTATACAATAAGACCGTGGTCGGTTTGGTTGACTAAAGCGCAGGTAGATAGCCGCACTGAACATCAACATGTACATAATGAGATACAGGATGACGGTCAATTGGCTCAATATCTGGTAGGCCGATTGAACTGAGGGAAGTACCACGAACAAGATAGATAGCAAGGTGACAATAAGTGCTTGAACACATAGGATATGCGTCGCCATGCCATTTTTATTGATACTCTGCCACCAGCGCGGTAAGTATCCGGCCTTAGCCACTTCCAATAACCCGGATGAAGGCCCGGCAACCCATGTCACTACACCTGCTAATACCCCCACAGCCAGACAGCATGCCACTATCGGCCCTAACCATTCGATACCGGCCCACTTAAACAAGTCGTAATATGTCACTAACAAACTTTGTGTCAGATTGATATCAGACTCGGGGATCACAAAAGCTATGGCTAACGTGCCCAAGACAAAAATAAGTACAGTCCCTAAAGCAGCCAACATAATAGCGATGGGATAGTTTCTCTGCGGGTTTTCTACATCTTTGACATGGATGGCATTCATCTCCATCCCAGCATAAAACAGGAAGATACTGGCGGCTAAAACCACATTATCGAAATTAGAAAAGTCAGGAACAACGTTATCCCATGACAACTCTATTTGCGAGGTACCTCCACCAATCAAATATGAAAAACTTAATATTATCAGGATAATTACCGGAATGATGGTGCCTATCAATCCCCCCCATTTTGAGACCCTGGCAAAGGTTTCCGCCCCTTTAAAGGCAATAAAGGTCGCAAACCAATAAATACACAACACCATCCCGAGCACAAAGAATTTATTGGCCGAGAGTGCTTGATCCCATGGCTGGTCGGGGCCAATAAAAGCTAATGAAACCGCACCGAACGTCAGGACAGTAGGGAACCATACCGTCACCTCAGTCCACAGCATAAACATGGCTAAAAATGCCCAGCGCGGGCCAAAAGCCTCGCCTACCCAGCGAAATACTCCGCCTTTTTCCGGCCAACCGGTTGCCAATTCAGCCGCCACCAAACAGACCGGGATCAAGAAGAATACCGCAGCAAACAGATAGTAAAAAATAGAACTTAATCCATACTCCGCTTCGGTAGGCAACCCTCTTAGACTGACCACTGCCACAATATTCATGACCACCAGCGTCATAATGCCCAGTTTTTTTATTGACGGGCTGCGTTTGATTGATACGTTATTGTTCTGCATAAACTCACCTCATAATTAGATTATTAAAAGGTAATTAAAAACAATCTATTAGATGTGATTGAAGCGGAATTTGTTTTTTATCAATTGAGTAACTCATTAGTAATGATCCAAAGCGAGAATCTAAAAACAAACAGTACATATTATCTGACATAATAAACACCCTAT
>NZ_JAZGQA010000352.1:0-2013 GCF_048593855.1 Yersinia sp. 2542 StPb PI | reverse complement strand
GCACGCAGTTGCAAACGCTGGAGCTCAAACATCTGAGTAAATTGGATGGGGTGCGCCTGATGTTGCATAACGCCGCATTGCGGCTGGAAAGTGCCGAGGCGGCCATTGAAATGCCAGACCGATTGACTGTTCAGGCACGACACTCAGGTATCACTGAACCACAACGACAGCCACAGCCGACATTTTCGTCGGCTGTGGTCAGCGAACCACTCGTCTATATTGTCAATGAACCGGCCCCGCCAAGTGTGCAGGTGGCGTTATCCTCGCCGCCACCACCTCCGCGCTGGAAGGCGGGCCACGGTTTTGTGGCGGGCTTATCGTTGATGGCGCTATTGATGGCAGGCAGTTTCGTTATCTGGCAGTCGCTGTCATCTGATCCGCTGGAGGCGGCTCTGTTGACCCATGTCGCGCCTTTACCTGCGCCGCTGACCGCCAAATCAATCGATGAACTGAAAAAACAGGCTTCAGATGCCGAGTGGGCGCGCTTGGCGGAATCGGTACTGCAAGTCAGTGGCTCACAATTGGAACAACTGGCGATGTTACCGCCGTTATGGGCACAAATGCGGGGGGATGGGGTGTTATCACAAGCACAGCAACTGTGGCCCGCCAGTCAAGAAGTCAACCGATTGAGTGCATTATGGCAACAACAGCGAGAAGCCGGTGCTGCGCCATTGGTGGAGTTGAAACACTATGCATTGGCACAAGAGCGTTTGCGGCAACTGGCCGAACGCCTGAATAGTCTGGATGAAAAAAAACGGGGATATATGACGGTCTCTGAACTGAAATCTGCCGTTTTTGCTATCCAGCAACCGATGGCACAGACATTACCGCTGGAAGAGTTGTTGCGTCAGTATCAGGTGCAGTCCGAGTCAGGGCAAACCCCGTCATCGGCACTGCGCCAACAGATAGACAGCCGGTTTACTCAACTGCTGAACCGGTATGCGTTACTGACGTTGCCCGAAATGACATCACCGTAGGTGTGATGTGGGTCTGACCATATCACGCAGTCAAAAACAAAGGGTGCCGGGAAAGGCTGAACAGGGAAATGCGTAAGGAAACCGGTGATGAGTCAAGAATATAGAAACCACCGTACCGCGTGGACCGTCAGCGAATTGACGTATGTGGAAGCCCACTATGGGAAGATACCTGTCGCTGAGATAGCTGCTCACTTGGGCCGTACAGTGACAGCAATAAGATTGGCTGCCAAAGAGTTAGGGATTTGTAAGGTGCAGGCGGGTCCTTGGACTGAAGAGGAAAAAGCAGTTCTGCGCACTCATTATGCTGATGGGGTAGGTATTGCTTATGTACAAACGCAACTGCCTGGTCGGGCCAAACACTCGATTACTGAAAAGGCGCGGGATATGGGAATAACCAGTGCGCGTAACTGGCACCCTGATGAGGTTCGTATTTTGACACGGTTTTACCCCAAAATGGGCACTAAAGTGGTTCAAAAACTGCCTCGCAGAAGTGTTGAGTCGATCAAAATCAAGGCAAGCCAGCTGGGCCTGAAATACACGAGACTCAAAGTGCGTGAGACACCCGTTCAGCGCTGGAGTGATGACGAGTGGTGCTTGTTGGAGAAGAACCTTCATTTGTCCCCCTCAGAGATGACCGTGTTGTTTCCAAATCGTACAAAATTAGCGATTGAAAAAGCGAAAGAAAGATTAAGAAAACGTAACAATATGCCAGGTAGAAGCAAGAATACTCTTAGTTAGAATTTCCTGTATGTACTGTTGGTTTGGCCTAGATATAACTACGTCATTTAACTGACGAATCCGTTACAGAGTCGTACCGATTCGATCTAATGAAGAGCCAGATAGCTTATTGTAATGGGTAAGTATTTATTATCGGGCCTGGAAAGGGGGGCTTATGAAATACTGCGAAATATATTTCTGACGTCCTACCTATCCTACATATTCAATGAATACTTCCCGAATCATTATTGGAGACTTTTCTCTAATGCTTATCAGAAACGTCTCTAATACTGGAATAGTAAACCTATAAAATATGTCT
>NZ_JAZGQA010000351.1:0-2022 GCF_048593855.1 Yersinia sp. 2542 StPb PI | reverse complement strand
AGAAGTGAAACGCCGTAGCGCCGATGGTAGTGTGGGGTCTCCCCATGCGAGAGTAGGACACTGCCAGGCATCAAACAAGCAAAAGAGGCTACCCTAACGGGTGGCCTTTTTTGTTTGTCTGGTGTACAGGTTCGACTCGAGCATGACATGCGACAAACTGCGAATGCAGTTTGAACAGCGCTTGCGCTGGCCCCGGAGGGGTGAGACTCATCCTCAAGATGAGACGAATACTACTGCGAATGCAGTTTGAACAGCGCTTGCGCTGGCCCCGGAGGGGTGAGACTCATCCTCAAGATGAGACGAATACTACTGCGAATGCAGTTTGAACAGCGCTTGCGCTGGCCCCGGAGGGGTGAGACTCATCTTCAAGATGAGACGAATACTACTGCGAATGCAGTTTGAACAGCGCTTGCGCTGGCCCCGGAGGGGTGAGACTCATCCTCAAGATGAGACGAATATTGTAGGAAAAAATCGTCGGGAACGATTTTAACGTTGCTTGCAACGGCCCGAAGGGCGAATGGCAGGAAAGCCATTCGTACACTGCCAGGTATCAAATCAAGTAAAGACCCCATGCCAAAAGCGTGGGGTTTTTGCTTTTGTGCTATCCGAAAATAGATGTTAGTGACGAGTTTGTTGTATGCTGAAAATGTAGCTAAATCACATATAGCCCTCAAAAATAAAGTCATAGAAAATGATAACCCTCTGCATTTGTAGAGGGTTTTTGCATTTTGGCAGTATCGAAAATATATGCCGACTGTTCACTGCACTAAGTGCTATTGAGATGGTGGTAATGAAACATTTTCAGGTTGTGGCAGATCACTCGACTTTTTACTGAAAACCCGCTATCTTCAGGCATCTAGAAGTCTAAACGTATAAACGGATATATTGAGGATATAGGCATGCCAATTAGGGTTCCTGATGAATTACCCGCAGTGAGTTTCTTACGCAATGAGAATGTCTTTGTGATGACCTCATCGCGTGCGAAAACCCAGGAAATTCGTCCCCTGAAGGTGTTGGTTCTGAATCTAATGCCTAAAAAAATTGAGACGGAGAATCAATTCCTACGTTTACTCTCTAACTCACCCTTACAGATTGATATCCAATTACTGCGGATTGATAGCCGTGAGTCAAAAAATACGCCAGCAGAGCA
Source organism: Yersinia sp. 2542 StPb PI (assembly GCF_048593855.1). NCBI lineage: Bacteria > Pseudomonadati > Pseudomonadota > Gammaproteobacteria > Enterobacterales > Yersiniaceae > Yersinia > Yersinia sp. 2542 StPb PI. The sequence continues at coordinate 872 of NZ_JAZGQA010000351.1, read as the reverse complement.
TCTGAATAACTTCTACTGTGACTTTGAAGATATTCAAGATCAGAATTTTGATGGGTTGATCGTGACTGGCGCACCTCTCGGTTTAGTTGATTTTTGTGACGTCGCATACTGGCCACAGATCGAGCGTATTATTGCTTGGGCAAAGGACCACGTGACCTCAACCTTGTTCGTATGCTGGGCGGTACAGGCGGCATTAAATATCCTGTATGGCATTCCTAAGATGACTCGCGAGGTCAAACTCTCTGGTATTTACCAGCACCAAACTCGAGAGCCACTGGCACTGCTCACCCGAGGGTTTGATGAAACATTCCTGGCACCTCATTCTCGCTATGCCGATTTCCCACTTGAGGTGCTTAAGCAATATACAGATTTGGATATCCTGGTCTCATCAGAAGAGGCTGGAGCTTATTTGTTTGCCAGTAAAGATAAGCGAGTGGCTTTTGTTACCGGTCATCCTGAATACGACGTCGACACGCTAGCAGGTGAATATCAGCGTGATGTGGCCGCCGGTCTTAACCCACAAGTTCCACTCAATTACTTTCCTGATGACGATGCTTCTTTACCACCAAAAGCATCGTGGCGTAGCCACGGTCATCTGCTGTTTGCGAACTGGCTGAACTACTACGTGTACCAAATCACCCCATTTGATTTGCGCCATATGAATCCTACGCTCGACTGACTTTTTATCACCTTAAATGTTAATAAAGGCGGCTGAATCGATGCCGCCTGTCTATTATTCCCCAGTAAAAAAGCTTATTCCCCCTCGATAAACTGGTCTGATCTCTTTGTTAAACAATGAGTTATCTTCGAAAAACGCCAGTAATGGAAGCCTATTCCTATCTGTCTATAACACATACCCATGTTAACAATAT
>NZ_JAZGQA010000350.1:0-2029 GCF_048593855.1 Yersinia sp. 2542 StPb PI | reverse complement strand
TGATTAAATATTGGGAGCAAGGTCAAATATATAATCCCATATTTATGAATAATGATGCGGAGTTTAATAATCATATGCCGTTTTTATATAACGCATTTCTGGTGATTAATTTTTAATAAAATTATAAATCTTATCGGCCATAAAGGTTGCTCGAATGAGTAAAGGAAAAGTATTGTTAGTTGGGGCGGGACCGGGGGATGCATCTCTAATCACTGTAAAAGGATTGCTAGCCATTCGTGAAGCTCAAGTTATTGTGCATGACCGTCTGGTTAATCTTGAGTTAATTTCTCAAGCACCACCCCATTGCCAGATTATTAATGTGGGGAAAACCTCAAATCATCATCCAGTCCCACAAGAACAGATCAATCAAATCTTGGTCGAGCATGCCCTGGCGGGTAAAAATGTTGTTCGTCTTAAAGGAGGCGNCCCTTATGTATTTGGCCGAGGTGGAGAAGAAGCCGAGGCACTTGCCCATGAAGAGATCCTTTTTGAGATAATTCCAGGTATCAGCTCAGCTATTGGCGGTTTAGCCTATGCCGGTATCCCCGTGACCCATCGGCACTACGCTTCCAGCTTTCATGTGGTCACCGGGCATATGTGTCAGGGAAATGAACCACAAAACTGGGATATTTTGGCCCAACTGGATGGGACGTTAATCGTATTAATGGGAATGACGCGACAAGAGGAGATCTGCCAACGCCTAATCGACGGAGGTAAATCACCCGACACCCCCGCCGCCGCCGTGATGTATGCCAGTCAGCAACGGCAAGAGATAGCAAAAGGGACACTGACCACGCTAAAAGATGAAATTGTACGTAAAAAATTACATGCCCCCGCACTGTTAGTGATTGGTCATGTCGTCAATCTTAGTGATGTTCTGGCTTTTACTGCCCACCAAATTGATATCAGTCATGAACCACTATTGCAGGCAATCTGAGTATGTTGTCAGCAATAGTTATTTGTTCCAGGGGGTCAGTCGTGCATAAGAGCGGCATTCAACCCGTCAGTTATATCAGGCATCCAGACCACATTTGGCCACAGGCTGTTTCTCATGGCTGAAGCCCGTTGCCCTGCCTCTTGTGGTGAACTGATCCAAGGGTGGATTTTGGGCGGAGAAAAACTTATCTCTTGCCCAATTAACTGGTTTAGCACCGTTTCAGTTACCGAAGGGGAACCGGGCTGGCGTGAACGACCACGTATGCGTCACATGGTCAGGCAAGTGTTGGCGCATTTTGGCGAGCCTGCCCAATATAGCGAGAATATATGCATTGCGTTTGAATCCACTATTCCCGTGGCTAAAGGATTAGCCAGTAGCACTGCCGATATTGCCGCAACAGCTATCGCGACCAGCCGCTTACTGGGCAAATCACTGAGTGACGAGTCACTGGCCAAACTCTGCGTAGCAGTTGAACCCACCGACAGCACGATATTTAAAGATCTCACCCTTTTTGATCACCAGACCGCGCAAAGTCATCATCCCTTTACCTGGCGACCCGACATCGACATTCTGCTACTTGAAAGTACACAAACGCTGTTAACCGAAGAGTTCCATAAACGAAATCGCCAACCCTTGTTACTTAAACAGGCAGCCAACTTAGCCAATGCTATGCAACTGTTTCAACAGGCTAACGATACCCAGTGCCACTATCGTTTGGGCGAAGCCGCCACGCTAAGTGCCATCGCCAGTCAGCCAATGCTGCCTAAGCCTGAATTTCATCAGTTACTGAATATCGTTGAGCGCAGCGGAATTTATGGTTTGAACGTCGCCCACAGTGGCAGCGTTATTGGTTTGCTGTTCAATCATCAACGACACGATCTAGACCGACTTATCAGCACACTGCATCAACCACAGATAATTAAGCACTACCCGCATATTCATATCGTCAAAATGGTGGCGGGTGGCGTGCGTTGATGAACATATTATTTTCGCAAACATCATTTGTTTTTAATATTCAGCTAATGTGATAATAACTCACCATTATTTTTAACATTATAACTCTCACATCTATAAAATATCTCATATTAATCC
>NZ_JAZGQA010000034.1:0-29762 GCF_048593855.1 Yersinia sp. 2542 StPb PI | reverse complement strand
AACCCGCTCCGATCGTGAGCAATGATGAACCCATCTCAACCAAAACCCGCTCCGATCGTGAGCAATGATGAACCCATCTCAACCAAAACCCGCTCCGATCGTGAGCAATGATGAACTCATATCAACCAAAACCCGCTCCAATAGTATTCCCCCTTCCCCCCGTTATTTTATTACACATTTCTACCAAGAGTTGAGTCTGAGAGGTTATTAGCAGGGTGAATGTCTCATCTCCTCTCTACGAGTAAAAATAACTTGTGATTAACATCACATTTTCAAAACAAACTAACCCACACAAAATGTGATTTATATCACTATAATCAGGCTTTGTAGCTTAAAAATTCGTCGTCGTGGTTTTCTTACAGTCATTTAGTGTGATCTGCGTCAACAAATGCACCCCTGTAATAGGGGGGTTGGTGTGACTTCCGTCACATAAATGCAGTGAGCTACGCGTGAATAAAGGAGCATGCTAGAGTTTGTTTTGCATACAGCGTGTTTGTATTCGATAACACCGGCGGGTTTTGCAGAACTGCCTCAACAAAACAATTATATCGCGCTCTTATTGTTAGCGCGTACCAATAGGGGTGTTTTATGTTTTCACCAGACGCAAAGGTCAGAATTCAAAATTTTGGCCGATTCCTCAGTAACATGGTTATGCCCAATATCGGGGCATTTATTGCCTGGGGTATTATCACCGCACTGTTTATTCCAACCGGCTGGCTGCCAAATGAAACGCTAGCCAAACTGGTTGGCCCAATGATCACCTACCTGTTACCACTGCTGATCGGTTTTACCGGTGGCCGTTTGGTGGGTGGTGATCGCGGTGGTGTGGTGGGTGCTATCACCACCATGGGGGTTATCGTTGGTGCGGATATGCCAATGTTCCTCGGTGCGATGATTGTGGGTCCGCTGGGTGGCTGGGCAATCAAACACTTTGACCGTTGGGTTGAAGGTAAAATCAAAAGCGGCTTTGAGATGCTGGTTAACAACTTCTCAGCCGGTATCATCGGGATGTTGTTGGCGATTCTCGCCTTTATGGCGATTGGTCCACTGGTAGAAGTGTTGTCCCACGTGTTGGCTAAAGGCGTGCATATCATGGTGCAGCTTAACCTGCTGCCATTAACGTCTATCTTCGTCGAACCAGCCAAAATCCTGTTCCTGAATAACGCGATTAACCACGGTATCTTCTCACCTCTGGGTATCCAGCAGGCGACTGAAACCGGTAAGTCTATCTTCTTCTTGATTGAAGCGAACCCAGGCCCAGGTATGGGTGTGTTGATGGCTTACATGTTCTTCGGTAGAGGTAACGCTAAGCAATCTGCTGGCGGCGCGGCTATCATCCACTTCTTCGGTGGTATCCACGAAATCTATTTCCCATACGTGCTGATGAACCCGCGCTTATTGCTGGCGGTTATTCTGGGCGGTATGACTGGTGTGTTCACTCTGACTGTGCTGAACGGCGGCCTGGTATCACCTGCGTCTCCTGGTTCTATCCTGGCAGTATTGGCGATGACACCTAAAGGTGCTTATTTTGCCAACATTGCTGCAGTTGCTGCTGCGTTTGCCGTCTCCTTCGTGGTATCGGCTATCTTGCTGAAAACCTCTAAAGTCAAAGACGACGAGGAAGACAGTCTGGAAGATGCAACTCGCCGTATACAAGATATGAAAGCGCAATCTAAAGGCGCACAAGCGGCGAATGCTGCCGCTGCCGCAGGCGACCTGACCACAGTACGTAAAATCATCGTAGCTTGTGATGCTGGTATGGGTTCTAGTGCGATGGGGGCCGGTGTGCTGCGTAAGAAAGTACAAGATGCGGGCTTGAGACATATCTCGGTGACTAACTGTGCTATCAACAATTTACCAGAAGATGTGGACTTGGTTATCACCCACCGTGATTTGACTGAGCGAGCCATGCGCCATGCGCCACAGGCACAACATATCTCGCTGACCAACTTCCTTGATAGCCAGTTGTACACCAACCTGACAGCACGTTTGGTGGAGGCGGCTAACACGACAGCAAGCACTCAGAAAGTGATTGAAACGCTGGACGATAGCTTTGAAGCCTCTGAAGCCAACTTATTCAAGCTGGGCGCGGAGAATATCTTCCTCAATCAACACGCAGCCACCAAAGAGCAAGCTATTCGCTTCGCTGGTGAGCAGTTGGTGAAGGGGGGTTATGTTGAGCCGGAATATGTTGAAGCGATGTTGGAACGTGAAAAACTGACCTCCACTTATCTGGGCGAATCTATCGCGGTACCACACGGTACCATTGAAGCGAAAGACCGTGTGTTGAAAACCGGTGTAGTATTCTGCCAATACCCTGACGGCGTGCGCTTTGGTGACGAAGAAGATGAAGTGGCGCGTTTGGTGATTGGTATCGCGGCCCGTAATAATGAGCACATTCATGTTATTACCAGCCTGACGAATGCGCTGGATGATGAGTCGGTGATTGAGCGCTTAAGTAAAACTACCAGCGTGCAGGAAGTATTGGACTTATTGGGTGGCAAAAAGTAACCCAGCAATAACTGAATAGGGCCGTTGGGAGAAAACGGCCCTTTTACAGCAAAAGGTAACGAATATGAAAGCATTACATTTTGGCGCAGGTAACATTGGCCGGGGCTTCATTGGTAAACTTCTTGCTGATGCCGGTGCGCAACTGACCTTCGCAGATGTTAACCAACCGCTGCTGGACGAACTGAATAAACGTAAAAGTTATCAGGTCAATGTGGTCGGTGAGCAGGCGCGGGTTGAAGAAGTCAAAAACGTGAGTGCAGTAAACAGCAGTAGCCCAGACGTGGTGGCGCTGATTGCTGATGCCGATATTGTCACCACCGCTGTTGGACCGCAGATTCTGGCACGTATTGCCGGCACCGTGGCACAAGGCTTAGTCGCTCGCCATCAACAAGGTAATACTCGCCCGCTGAATATTATCGCCTGTGAGAATATGGTGCGCGGTACCAGCCAGTTAAAACAGCATGTCTTCGCTGCGTTACCGGAAAGTGAACAAGCGTGGGTTGAGCAACATGTCGGTTTCGTCGATTCTGCGGTAGACCGTATTGTGCCGCCATCAGAAGCGGGCAGTACAGATATTCTGGCAGTGACGGTAGAGACCTTCAGTGAGTGGATTGTTGATGGTACCCAGTTCAAAGGGCAGCCACCGGAAATCGCGGGTATGGAGTTGACCGACAACCTGATGGCGTTTGTGGAGCGTAAACTCTTCACCCTGAACACCGGACATGCAATAACAGCCTATCTGGGGCAACTGGCAGGCCATCAAACCATTCGTGATGCTATCTTGGACCCGGCAGTACGCCAGACAGTGAAAGGCGCGATGGAAGAGAGTGGTGCGGTGCTGATTAAACGCTATGCTTTTGATCCACAAAAACATGCCGCTTATATCAATAAAATCATCTCCCGTTTTGAGAACCCTTACCTGCATGACGATGTTGAACGTGTTGGCCGTCAGCCACTGCGTAAACTGAGTGCCGGTGATCGATTGATCAAACCGCTATTGGGTACACTTGAGTATCAACTGCCACACACCAATCTGGTAACCGGTATTGCGGCGGCCATGAATTATCGCAGTGAGCAAGACCCACAAGCTCAGGAGTTGGTTGAATTACTGGCGAAATTGGGGCCGAAAGCTGCTTTGGCGCAAATTTCAGGCTTACCCGCTGATGGCGAGGTTGTCGAACAGGCGGTGAGTGTGTATAACGCCATGCAGGACAAGCTGGCGCACTGATTTTGTTATGAACAAAATGAGTTTGCGTTAGGTGATGTACCCTAAATAATTCGAGTTGCGGGAAGGCGGCAACTGAGTAAATCCCCAGGAGCTTACTCAAGTAAGTGACTGGGGTGAGCGAGGGCAGCCAACGCACATGCGGCTTGAAGTATGACGGGGATAAATACCGTGTCAGATTGCGCGGTATTTATCTTTTCGTAGCCCGATATTCTGAAACCACCTCAGTGACAAGCGATGATTGAAAAAACACAGGCATTTGAGAATCGGGTACTTGAGCATCTGAACGCAGGCAAGACCGTTCGGAGTTTCCTGATGGCTGCTGTCGAATTATTGGCAGAAGCGCTGAATATTCTCGTGGTGCAGGTTTTTCGTAAAGATGACTATGCGGTGAAATATGCTGTGGAACCATTGCTGGTTGGCGATGGGCCGCTTGGTGAGCTATCCGTGCGACTAAAGTTGGTTTATGCCTTGGGTGTGATCACCCGTCATGAATACGAAGATGCTGAGCTATTGATGGCGCTTCGTGAGGAGTTAAACCATGATGGCACCGAGTATCGCTTTACTGATGACGAAATCCTCGGGCCATTTGGTGAATTACATTGTGTGGCTGAATTGCCGCCAGTGCCCACTTTCCTGCGCCCGGATGAAGCAGACGCGTCGCTGATTGCCATGCAACGCCAGCGTTATCAGCAAATGGTGCGTTCCACCATGGTGCTCTCGATTACAGAATTGCTCTCCCGCATCAGCTTAAAACAGGTTTCCAAGCTGTCACCACTCGGCCATGCCTGAGTTACTGCAACACACTGAGCCATTCGTCAACTAACAGCCACAATGCTGTTATTGCCATCAAGCCCCCCATCACTCCATTGAATAATCGTAGTTTCCAGTTAACCCGTAACGCATGGCGTAACTGATCCCCCATCACCGCCCAAACGGCCACACAAGGCAGATTTAACAGAGCAAAGCCACTAACAATCAGCAGGGTATGGCTCAGCGTAGCACCTTCACGTGGTGTAAATAAGATGGCGACATTCATAGCCATCAGCCAAGCCTTTGGATTAATGGCCTGAAATAAAGCCCCCTGGATAAACCCCATCGGCTGCTGGTCATCTCTTGACTTCGGGCTACCGGAATTAAAAATCTTCCACGATAACCAGAATAAATATGCACATCCCAGCGTCACCAGTGGCAAGCGAATTACCCCCAGCCAACTGAGAATTAATGCCAACAATGTGGTCATTAATGCGCATTGCAACGCGCAACCAAAGGTAATCCCCAACATCATTGGGAAGGTGCGACGTAAGCCAAAATTGACACCAGATGCGGCTAATAACAGGTTATTTGGGCCTGGAGTGATCGACATAACGGTAACGTAACTGATAAAGGCACTGTCCAACATGGGCGGTAGGTCCTAATGATGTTATCAAGAGATTTAGCATGTACTCTAAATAATTCGAGTTGCAGGAAGGCGGCAAGTGAGTGAGTCCCGATGAGTTGACGCGAGTCAATGATTTGGGTGATCGAGCGCAGCCAACACACATGCAATTTGAAGTATGACGAGTATAAACAGCAATCCGCTATGGCGTCAGAAGCAGAAGTTATCTATTGTTGTGGGTACAGTTTGTATAAGATTTAACTGTACCCATTGAACCTGCGGAGAACTGTCACCATGCCCGTTGTTATGAATGAAATTCGCTACTTGCAAGTGGCTGACAATCTGGCACAGGCCATTAAGAAAGGCAGTTTGCTGGCGGGTAGCCGCCTGCCATCAGTGCGCGGTTACGCCAAAAACCATCAGGTGAGTATCAATACGGTGGTGGCGGCTTACCGTACGCTGGAGGATCGAGGCTTGATTGAGGCGCGTCCGCAGTCAGGGTTTTATGTCTGTAGTCCGTCAACGGCGGTGGTGCCAACAGCGACAGTCGGCAAACCGGTAAATGAGGTGCTGGATTTAATTGATACGGTATTTGCCGCACAACAAAACCCTCGCTTTACCAATATCTCGCTCGCCTGTCCACAAACGGCGGATTTTTACCCCAGCGCCAAGTTGGGCCGCATCATGGCATCACTGTTGCGTCGCGAGCCGCAGTTAATCAGCCAGTACGCGTTGCCACCAGGATGCCAGCGCCTGCGTCAGCAAATCGCCCGCCGCGCCATGACCCTCGGGATGCTGGCTAATCCGGCAGATATCACTATTACGCATGGTTGTATGGAGGCGTTGCAGTTAGCGTTGCGGGTCACCACCAAGCCGGGTGATTGTGTCGGGCTGGAATCGCCAACCTATTTCTATCTGATGCCATTACTTGCCAGTCTTGGCCTGAAAGCCGTGGAGATTCCAACCGATCCACAGCAAGGTTTATCGTTGGATGTGTTGGAGTTACTGCTTCAGGAGGGGCGGTTGAATGCATTGATCGCCATGCCAACGGTGCAGAACCCGTTAGGTTTTACGATGCCACTGGCGGCGAAAAAGCGCCTGGCACAGTTGATGAACGATCATCAGGTGCCACTGATAGAAGATGGCTTATATGCAGAAATACAATTCGGTTCTACCTTGTCCCCAGCGGTAAAAGCCTTTGACCGCGACGGTTGGGTGCTGTTCTGTTCCAGCTTCACCAAAACACTGGCCCCGGACTTCCGTATCGGCTGGATTGATGGTGGCCGCTTCGCTGAGGCATTACATAAGCTCAAAGCGGTGTCGTCGATGGCGGAACCGGCGTTATTATCAGAAACACTGGCACTGTTTCTGGAGTCTGGCGGTTATGACCACCACCTGCGCGGGCTACGCCGCCGTTATGCACAACAGGTACAACAGGCGCAGCAACTCATTGCACAGTACTTCCCTCGTGGGACCAAAGTGACCCAACCAGCAGGGGGTTTTGTTTTCTGGGTCGAGTTCCCTGCCAGTGTCGATACCGTGGCGCTATTTCATCAATTGCTACAAGAACAGATATGCCTGACCCCCGGTACGCTTTACTCGCCGAGTGGCCGCTATCGTAATGCTTTTCGCCTCTCGTGCTGTTATCCGTTCAACCACCACTATACCCAAGCTTTGGTCAGGCTCGGGGAGGTTGCTTGTGAAATTAGCAGCCTACCGGCCGGCATGCAGTGGCAACCAATACAGGAGGCTGCTGCTGAAAAGCACGCATCCTGATACACTCTCTATCTTGATGCACAATCAGTGCTATCCTATCCCCAACTTTAGCGAAATATCGTGCCCATCAGTGGCATGTACGGGCCAATACTATGAAAGAACATGCAGAAATCAAACGTCTAAGCGATATGCTGGATGCGTTGAACCACAAAGACCCTACCGTGATCCAACAGGGTAATATGGATTTGATCGCGCAGCATATGAAAGAAAAAGAGAAACTGGCGGCTGAAATTCAGCGCCTGAAAGAAGTGCGGGTTAAAAACCTGAGTGCTGAGGCACAAAAGCTAGCTCAACTGCCGTTCAGCCGTGCTATTACTAAAAAAGAGCAGGCGGATATGGGTACGCTGAAGAAAGCAGTACGCGGTATTGTGGTGGTACACCCAATGACTGCATTAGGCCGTGAGATGGGCTTGAAAGAAGTGACCGGCTACGCGAAAAAAGCGTTCTAATTGCGACTTTCGAAATAACCGGGTGTGTGGCATGGCTGCTACCCGGTTTGTTGTTGTAAATATGATCAATCAAACAGTTCTGAGTGAGTTCCCGCGCGAACAAAGATAATCTGGCTTATTTTACTGCTGTTACTTAATTTATAGATCAGTAAAAAATCTCCTCCGATATGGCATTCTCGGAAATTTTCCCAGTCTCCTTTAAGCGGATGGTCTAACCATTCGGCACCTAACGGCGTATCATTTGCAATAAGCAGTAACATGGCATGTTTGAGTCGATACATATCATAACGACCACTGCGGGACAGCTTTTCCCAGTCTTTAAGGAAGTCTTTGGTATAATCTGCCGTCCTTGGCATTGTCGTTCGTTTACTTACTGTTGTCTTTTTCAAGTTCAATAAATAACTCATCCGAAGTAGTAAAACGTGCGCTATGGGCTTGAACTATCTCTTCTGCTTCCTGCATCGCCGCACGAGTCTGGGGGTTCGGTACTTTCAATTCGAATGGAAATGCCTGATCAGCGACGACGCGATTTAAAAATAAACGCACGGCGTCGGAAACCGAAAGGCCCATTGCATTGAGTGCTGCTGTTGCCTGTTTTTTGACGTCATCATCAATACGGACATGCAACATTGTGGTGTGTGTAGCCATTTTTGCCTCCTCATCAATAAACTGAGTTTGTATCTCAAGTGAGATACAGTCAAGTTTATCAATAAAGATCGGCATATTTTGCTATTCAATAACCTCTATCATTAGGTATTCCCTAATAACCGCCGGTTAAAATCCTCGATCTTTCCTTGCGAAAGACGCGTTAGCATAGTTTTACTCCAACTGGTGGATAATCCTGATACAGCCAACAAGCGGTGATACTGTTCTTTATCGAAAGGCATATGCCAGGCGATGGCAATCGCTTCTGCCACCGAGATATCACTGGTACGCGCCAACAGCTCTAATGCATGGCCCTCACTAACAATACCGGTGGAAATTACGCGATACAGCCAGCCGCAATAGCCGGTCTGCTGCATCAGTGCCGACATCTCCTCGATAGCGAAATGGAAGTTGAGCTTGTAACAAGGTGAACGCGGTTGAGTCACCTGAATGATTGCCCCTCCCCAGCGGTAGATATCCCCCATATAGACATTTTGTTCCGTCATGCCGAGGGTTGAGATATTTTCGCCATAGGCTGGAGCAGAGAAAATATCTTCCTGTGCAGGGAATCGCTCTATCCAGTGGGAGTAGTGTTCTCGTGGATAATGGCATAAGGCGCGGTCCGGCCCGCCGTGAAAGCGGGTTTCGGCTTGTTCATCCCCTTCCAATCCCAGCGTCGTGAGCATGATGCCACCCTGAACCTGGCGTTTACCAATCGCGCTCGGGGAACTGCCGTTATAAGGCTCGATTTTACCGATATAAACCTGAGGATACTTCATCTGCTCTCCTTGTCTGCGTTTGGAAGGGAGAATCAGAATACCCTGCCTGACCGCAGGGTTCCAAGGTAAAAGAGGTTATCGATAGGATTGAGCGAAACGATGAGATAGGCAGGAGTAACCGCATTGGCTACTCCTGCCGGGTATCGCGGTTTAGCGGATAATCAGAAGGTTTCCCAATTATCGTGCTGAGTGGTGCGACTGCTTTCTGTGCCAGAGCGAGGTGTTGGGGTACTTTTAGGTGCCACGGATGCGCCGACGTTTTTCTGTACCGATTCTGCCTCTGCATCGGATAGGCGGAACACGGCAACGGCCTGTGCCAGTAAAATGGCCTGTTCAGCCAGTGAGTCAGCGGCGGCGGCAGACTCTTCCACTAAGGCAGCATTCTGCTGAGTGGTGCTGTCCATTTCAGAGATGGCTTGGCTAACCTGTGTGATGCCACGGCTCTGCTCATCGGATGCTGAGGCGATTTCCGCCATAATATCGCGCACATGGGTCACTGAGCGGACAATATTCTCCATCGTTTGCCCGGCATTTTGCACCAACGTGGTTCCAGCATTTACCTGAGTCACTGACTCGCCAATCAAGCCTTCAATTTCTTTCGCCGCTTGTGCACTGCGTTGTGCCAAATTGCGAACTTCGCTGGCGACAACGGCAAAACCACGGCCTTGCTCGCCGGCGCGGGCGGCTTCAACCGCAGCATTCAAGGCCAAGATATTGGTCTGGAAAGCAATACTGTTAATGACTGAAGTAATCTCAGAGATACGTTTGGAGCTACCGGAGATATCGTTCATGGTGCGCACCACATCGTTAACCAGCTTACCGCCCTGCTGTGCGGTTTGTGATGCCTCGGTTGCCAGTTGATTAGCATGGTGGGCGTTATCGGCATTCTGCTTAACTGTGGCATTCAACTGCTCCATGCTGGCAGCGGTTTCCTCTACAGCCGCAGCCTGCTGTTCGGTGCGGGAAGATAAATCGGTATTACCGGCAGCAATTTCGCCGGAGGCATGAGACACCTGACTGACACCAATGCGGATCTCATCAATCATGGCGCGCAGGTTTTCATTCATTCGGGCGACGGCATTCATCAACAGGCCCAACTCATCGGTACGGTTTGATGTTGTCGCCGCAGTTAAATCACCGGTAGCAATGCGCTCTGCCATCGCCAGGGTGGTGCGCAGTGGTACCGTGATCTGGCGGGTCATGCGCCATGAAATCAATAGACCAAACAGCAGTGCGGCAATGGCAGCAATAGTTAACTGCAATTGCGCATTATTGATTTCTGCGTGGGTTCCTTGCAGTTCTTGGGTGAACAGATGGGTGGCCAGTTTATTCAATTCGTTGGCATTAGATTCCATCACTTTACCGGCCTCCAGCTCTTGCTGATAAGCCGGTAAATAGGCCAGTACGTTATCTTTATAGGTACTCAGGCTGGAGATAACCGGAGCCAGCAGCTTTTGCTGTTCGGCCGATAGCACCGGCATAAAAGCATTTGCGGCACTATTGGCGATATTGATTGAGGTAATCAGCGAGGACTCTGCATCCTGGTTGCGATCCAGCAATAAGCCGCGTGCGTTGTAGCGTACGGTCATCAACTTCTGGTTCATCTCTGCTAGCAGGATTTGGGTATGGGTATCTGCCCCTTCATTAAGTAGGCTTTGTTGCAGCTCGTTGAGGTTCTTCTGGGTTTCAGAAATATTCCAGCTTTTGCGCACATCATCTTTATGGGCCACGGCATTGACGAAGTTACTCTGCTGCTGCAGATACTCCTCTACCACATCGGAAATACTGCTAATGGTTTTGCGGTTATCTGCCGACCAGCTAAGACTTTCGCTCTGGGTCAGAAGATTTTTTATATTATTGATATGTTGAGAATTTTCTTTGATGTATTGCAGGGAGTAGGTACGTTCATATAATGCACGATTATATTTTGCCTGATTGGATTCATCGTTAACTTTGTAACTCAGGTCAACTTTATAAGCATGATCTTCAATCACGGAGAAATGATAAGCGGTGGTACCGGCGATGATCCCGACCAGCAACAACATCAGGAAAAAGCTTAATCCCAGCTTTTTACCGACTTTCATATTTTCAAAGCTGCCAAAAACGTTGCTAAATACTGCCATGTTCTTCTCCGTTATGCGGTGTCTCTGATGCAAATCAATCAGCGTAGGTGAGTTTGGGGAGGTCTAGTTATTAGAAGATTTTGGGGAGTTGGTGGTATGTGGGATAGCCTTGGCAAGAGTACTTTTCCCAAACGATATACCCGTCATACTTCAAGTTGCATGTGCGTTGACTGCCTTCCTGCAACTCGAATTATTTAGGGTATAGTTCATGAGCTTTATATCCATGAATACCAACGCCCTTCTTGAACAATCTATCGGCAGAAATTGGCTAAACTTTAGCAATAAAAATGCCAGCAAGATGACCTTGCTGGCATGTATCCTTCGGACTTGAAGCTACAGGGTTGTTAGCTGCAACTCCACGTTGTTTGGATATGCAACATACGGTTTATGCGGCTTATTTGGCTTGAGTGAAACGCGCTGCTGCTTCGTCCCAGTTAACCACGTTCCAGAATGCTTTGATGTAGTCTGGGCGGCGGTTTTGGAATTTCAGATAGTAAGCGTGTTCCCACACATCCAGGCCAATAATTGGGAAGCCTGATGCGCCAGAAACTGCTTCGCCCATCAGTGGGCTATCTTGGTTAGCAGTAGATACAACCGCCAGCTTGCCGTCGTCTTTCAGAACCAGCCAAGCCCAACCAGAACCGAAACGGGTTGCCGCAGCAGCTTCAAATTTCTCTTTGAAGCTATCTACGCTGCCGAAATCGCGCTCAATAGCGGCTTTCAGATCACCCTTCAGGGTTGTGTCCAGTTTCAGCCCTTTCCAGAACAGGCTGTGGTTAGCGTGGCCGCCGGCGTTGTTACGCATAAAAGTGCGTTTTTCAGCAGGAACTTTGTCCAGATCTTTGATCAGGTCTTCAACGCTGAATTTAGCCAGCTCAGGGAAGCTCTCCAACACCGTGTTTGCATTGTTAACATAGGTCTGGTGGTGTTTGGTGTGATGGATTTCCATCGTCTGCTTATCGAAGTGGGGTTCCAGGGCGTCATAAGCATAAGGCAGGGATGGCAGTGAGTAACTCATAATCATCGTCTCCGTAGTGTAGGGCGGCGCAAAAAAAGTAAGCGCCGCGTAAGCATTCGGATCATTATAGTTAATTAAATGATATTGAAAATGATTATCAATGCCGTACTAATTGTGTGGTCTTTCTATTCACTAATCCGCTGCGGATGGGTGTAAACCGTTGCTCTACCGGGTTTACTGAAGCCAACCAGCGTCAGATTACAGCGCTCGGCAACTTCAACCGCTAAGGTTGTTGCAGCAGAAACAGCAAATAAAATCTCTGCACCGCACATTGCGGTTTTCTGCACCATCTCATAGCTAGCACGGCTGGAAACCAGCACAGCACCTTGCTGCCACGGCTGTTTGGCCCGTATCCCCAGCAGCTTATCCAGTGCGACATGGCGGCCCACATCTTCACAACCGCCCAACAATTCACCTTTCGGATTAATCCAGGCCGCAGCATGAGTGCAACCCGTCAACTGACCCACAGTTTGTACCTGCTTGAGTTGTGCCAGTGCATTATCGAGTTGATTCAAATTAAAGGTCTGAGTGAAAGGCAGCGGGGTGATGTGGCGAAAAATATCATCAAGCTGTTCAATACCACAGACCCCACATCCGGTGCGGCCGGCCATAGCTCGGCGGCGCTCTTTTAAACCGGCAAAGCGACGGCTGGATAACTCAATGTTAACTTCTATGCCATTACAGCCTGGTGTCACATCAATGGCGTAGATATCTTGTGGGGCGCTAATAATGCCCTCTGACAACGAAAACCCCAGCGCGAATGCTGCCAGATCTTTCGGGGTTGCCATCATCACCACATGGGAAATGCCATTGTAGACCAGCGCCACCGGCACTTCCTCCGCTAGCCAATCCAATTGCGGCTCGGCCATTTTATGGCGCTGTAGCACGTTAAGTTGTTTTGCACCGCAGATTCCGGTGGAGAGGTCAATTGTTGAAGGTTTGATCTGGCTCACTATGCGGCCCTGAAAGTTATAACCCATAATCACAATGTGGTAACATTCACATTAAGAATGGTATGGGTATAATTCTATTTCCAGAAGAATGTATCCCACACCGATAAAGGTGATATCGCGTAAGCGATTTTAGCGCTTCCGGTTTCGTTGAGGGAAGTGTGAACTGAAATAATGTGACAATGAACGAAGGAGAGACCCATGCAGGTCAGCAGAAGGCAGTTCTTTAAGATCTGCGCTGGCGGTATGGCAGGAACCACGGTCGCGGCACTCGGCTTTACGCCGTCAGTGGCGCTGGCGGAGACGCGCAATTACAAATTGCTGCGTGCCCGTGAGACGCGGAATACCTGCACATATTGCTCCGTTGGTTGCGGGCTTTTGATGTATAGCCTCGGTGACGGCGCAAAAAACGCCAAAGAGAGTATTTTCCATATCGAAGGGGACCCGGACCATCCGGTAAACCGTGGCGCGCTGTGCCCGAAAGGTGCAGGGCTGGTGGATTTTATCCATAGCGAAAGCCGCCTGAAATATCCTGAATACCGTGCTCCGGGTTCAGATAAATGGCAGCGAATCACTTGGAATGATGCATTTGACCGCATTGCCAAGCTGATGAAAGAAGACCGGGACGCTAACTTCATTAAGACCAACGACGCCGGTGTTACCGTCAACCGTTGGCTGAGTACCGGTATGCTGTGTGCCTCGGCATCCAGTAACGAAACGGGTTATCTGACCCAGAAATTTAGTCGCGCTCTCGGCATGCTTGCCGTAGACAACCAAGCACGTGTCTGACACGGACCAACGGTAGCAAGTCTTGCTCCAACATTTGGTCGCGGTGCGATGACCAACCACTGGGTTGACATCAAGAACGCAGACTTAATTATCGTCATGGGCGGTAATGCGGCAGAAGCGCATCCGGTGGGGTTCCGCTGGGCGATGGAAGCCAAAATCCACAACAATGCCAAGTTGCTGGTGATAGACCCACGCTTTACTCGTACTGCATCGGTGGCGGACTTCTATACGCCAATCCGCTCCGGTAGCGATATCGCGTTCCTGTCCGGCGTGTTGTTGTATCTGATGACCAACAACAAAATTAACCGCGAATACGTCGAAGCTTATACCAACGCCAGCTTGCTGGTGCGGGAAGACTTTACCTTTGATGACGGCCTGTTCAGTGGCTATGACGCCGAAAATCGCAAATACGACAAAACCACCTGGAATTACCAGTTGGATGAAAACGGCTTTGCCAAACGCGATGTCACGCTGCAAGACCCGCGCTGTGTGTGGAACTTGCTGAAAGAACACGTCAGCCGTTACACGCCAGAGGTGGTCTCTAACATTTGCGGTACGCCAAAAGAAGATTTCTTGCAGGTTTGCGAATATCTCGCCGAAACCAGTGTGTCCAATAAAACCGCCACATTCCTCTATGCGCTGGGCTGGACACAACACTCGGTTGGCGCGCAGAACATCCGTACCATGGCGATGATCCAGTTGTTACTGGGCAATATGGGCATGGCGGGGGGCGGTATTAACGCCTTGCGCGGTCACTCTAATATTCAGGGTTTAACTGACCTGGGTTTGCTGTCGCAAAGCTTGCCGGGCTACCTGAATCTGCCGTCAGAAAAACAGCCGGATATTGACACTTATCTGAAGGCCAACACGCCGAAAACTCTGCTGCCGGGCCAGGTTAACTACTGGAGCAATTACCCGAAATTCTTCGTCAGTTTGATGAAAAGTTTCTACGGTGATAAAGCCCAGAAAGAGAACGGCTGGGGCTACGACTGGTTGCCGAAGTGGGATAAAGGCTACGACGTATTACAGTATTTCGAGATGATGTCGCAGGGTAAAGTGAATGGCTATATTTGCCAGGGCTTTAACCCGGTCGCGTCGTTCCCGAACAAAAACAAAGTAGTAGCATCACTGTCGAAACTGAAATTCCTGGTAACTATTGACCCACTCAATACTGAAACCGCGAATTTCTGGCAAAACCACGGTGAATTTAACGATGTCAGTCCATCGAAAATTCAAACCGAGGTGTTCCGCTTGCCATCCAGTTGTTTTGCTGAAGAAAACGGTTCAATTGTTAACTCCAGCCGCTGGCTGCAATGGCACTGGAAAGGTGCTGATTCACCGGGCGAAGCATTGAACGATGGTGCCATTTTGGCGGGTATCTTTAGTCGTCTGCGTGACATGTACCATCGGGACGGTGGTGCAGTGCCAGAACAGGTGCTCAATATGACCTGGGATTATCTGACGCCAGACAATCCAGAGCCAGAAGAAGTGGCACAGGAAAGCAATGGTAAAGCACTGGCTGATATCACCGATGCTGACGGCAAAGTGCTGGTCAAAAAAGGCGAGCAGCTCAGTACCTTTGCTCATCTGCGTGATGATGGTACTACCGCCAGTGGATGCTGGATCTTTGCCGGTAGTTGGACACCGGCCGGTAACCAGATGGCACGCCGTGATAACGCTGACCCATCCGGCCTTGGCAATACCCTGGGCTGGGCGTGGGCATGGCCGCTTAACCGCCGCATTCTATACAACCGTGCCTCTGCTGACCCACAAGGTAAACCCTGGGATCCGAAACGCCAGTTGCTGGAGTGGGATGGCACCAAATGGGGTGGCGTTGATATCCCAGATTACAGTGCCGCGGCACCGGGTAGCGATGTCGGGCCGTTTATCATGCAGCCAGAGGGTATGGGCCGCCTGTTTGCCATCGACAAAATGGCAGAAGGACCGTTCCCGGAACATTATGAGCCATTTGAAACGCCGCTGGGCACCAACCCGCTGCACCCGAATGTGATATCTAACCCGGCCGCTCGTGTCTTTAAAGACGATTTGGCCGCAATGGGTTCTCATGAGCAGTTCCCGTATGTCGGTACCACTTATCGTCTGACCGAGCATTTCCACTACTGGACCAAGCATGTGCTGCTCAATGCTATCGCACAGCCGGAACAGTTTGTGGAAATTGGCGAAAAACTGGCAGCGAAAAAGGGCATTAAGCAGGGCGATACCGTGAAAGTCAGCTCCAACCGTGGCTATATCAAAGCCAAGGCTGTGGTGACCAAACGTATTCGTACGCTGAATGTTCATGGGCAGGAAGTTGACACTATTGGTATCCCGATCCACTGGGGATACGAAGGGGTGGCGAAAAAAGGCTTCCTGGCCAATACCCTGACACCGTTTGTCGGTGATGCCAATACGCAAACGCCAGAGTTCAAGGCGTTTCTGGTCAACGTGGAAAAGGTGTAACGGAGAGAACCTATGTCACTGCAAACCCAAGACATTATCCGGCGCTCCGGCACCAACTCCCTTACGCCGCCGCCACAGGATCGTAACTACCAGCAAGAGGTGGCCAAGCTTATCGACGTCACCACCTGTATCGGTTGTAAAGCCTGTCAGGTGGCGTGTTCGGAGTGGAATGATATCCGTGATGAAGTCGGTCATAACGTCGGGGTGTACGATAACCCCGCAGATCTGACCGCCAAATCATGGACGGTGATGCGTTTTTCTGAAGTTGAAAACGAAGAGAGCGGCAAGCTGGAGTGGCTGATCCGTAAGGATGGCTGCATGCATTGTGCTGACCCCGGCTGCCTGAAGGCATGTCCGTCGGAAGGGGCAATCATTCAGTATGCCAATGGTATCGTCGATTTCCAGTCAGAACACTGTATCGGCTGTGGTTACTGCATTGCCGGTTGCCCGTTCGATGTGCCGCGCATGAACAAAGATGACAACCGGGTGTATAAATGTACCCTGTGCGTCGATCGCGTTGGTGTTGGCCAGGAACCTGCCTGTGTGAAAACCTGCCCGACCGGAGCGATTCACTTTGGCACCAAAGAGTCGATGAAAGAAGTCGCTGCGGGCCGGGTTGCTGAGTTGAAAACTCGTGGCTTTGATAACGCAGGGTTATATGACCCCGCTGGCGTGGGGGGCACCCATGTGATGTATGTACTGCATCATGCGGATAAACCGCAGCTCTATCATGGTCTGCCGGAGAACCCGACCATCAGTCCGACAGTCACCTTCTGGAAGGGGATCTGGAAACCACTGGCAGCGGTGGGCTTCGCTGCAACCTTTGCGGCCAGTATCTTCCATTATGTGGGTGTCGGCCCGAACCGGGTTGAAGAAGAGGAGGACGAAGACGATAAGCCGGATTCAACACCTGCTGACACGTCATTGCCGCCACCGGAGCAGACCACCGCTGAGCACTCAGACGACGGGGAGACGCCCAAATGAAAAAAGAAAAACGCATCCAGCGCTACAGCGCGCCGGAGCGCATCAACCACTGGATAGTGGCCTTCTGCTTTATACTGGCCGCTATCAGTGGTTTGGGGTTCTTCTTCCCGTCATTTAACTGGCTGATGAATATTTTTGGTACGCCGCAGTTGGCACGCATCCTTCACCCCTTTGCCGGGGTGATTATGTTCGCCGCCTTCCTGATCATGTTTTTCCGTTACTGGAAACATAACCTGATCAATAAGGAAGACCTGGAATGGGCTAAAAATATCCATAAAATCGCCATGAATGAGGAAGTCGGCGACACGGGACGCTATAATTTCGGTCAGAAGTGCGTATTCTGGGCTGCTATTATCAGTCTGGTGTTGTTGTTGGCCAGTGGTGTTGTTATCTGGCGGCCTTACTTTGCGCCTTCCTTCCCGATCCCGCTGATTCGCCTGGCACTGCTGGTGCATTCGCTGGCGGCGGTCGGGTTAATTATCGTGATTATGGTGCACGTTTATGCTGCCCTGTGGGTGAAGGGCACCATTACCGCGATGGTAGAAGGCTGGGTACCGGCGGCGTGGGCGAAAAAGCACCATCCGCGCTGGTACCGTGAGGTTAACGCCAAAAGTCAGCGTCAGAAAAAACAGGAAGAGAAACCCTGATGAGTATTCGCATTGTCCCTAAAGATCAACTAGGAAAACAAAGCGAAAAAGGCACCACGGCGGGGAATATCCCGCCGTTACTTTTCGCGAATTTAAAAAGCCTGTATACCCGGCGGACTGAACGTTTACAGCAACTTGCGCTGGATAACCCGTTGTCCGATTATCTGGATTTTGCGGCTAAAATTACCCAAGCGCAGCAAAAAGCGCTGCATGACCATCCGCTGGTGTTGGATATGCAGGCTGAGTTGGAGCAATCCGCTGCCAGCGGTAAACCGCCTCTGGATCTGAGTGTTTTTCCTCGCACTGAACATTGGCGCAAGCTCCTGTCAGCACTGATTGCTGAACTACGCCCTGATGCCCCTGATCATATTGTGGCAGTATTGGATAATCTGGATAAGGCGTCGGTACATGAGCTGGAACTGTATGCTGATGCGCTGTTAAACCGCGAGTTTGCCCAAATCGGCAGTGAAAAAGCGCCATTCATCTGGGCGGCTTTATCATTGTATTGGGCGCAGATGGCCAGCCAGATCCCCGGTAAGGCGCGAGCTGAATATGGTGAACATCGCCAGTTCTGCCCAGTCTGCGGCAGTATTCCGGTCTCCAGCGTGGTGCATATCGGTACGCAAAACGGTTTACGTTATCTGCACTGCAACTTGTGTGAAAGCGAGTGGCATGTGGTCCGAATCAAATGCAGTAACTGCGAACAGACCCGTGATTTGAATTACTGGTCACTGGACAGTGAACTGGCGGCAGTAAAAGCGGAAAGTTGTGGTGATTGCGGCACTTACCTGAAAATTCTCTATCAGGAAAAAGACCCACAAGTTGAAGCGGTCGCTGATGATCTGGCCTCGCTTATCCTTGATGCCAAAATGGAAGGTGAAGGATTCGCCCGCAGCAGTATCAATCCATTCTTGTTTCCAGGGGAATAGGTTTCCGGGCCACAAAATAGAAGTATAGTTTGTATGGTTATTATACAATGGTCGCGCTCACATGTGATGACCATTGTAACTACTGTTGGTTTTATCGGCAGGCGCTACTCCATCATCCGAGCGATACGCTAACTTAAATAAGGATATTTATTGTATGTTGAAGATAGTCGCAAAACTGACGGTAGTGATGGTGTTGGTAGGTGGTCTGGCCGCGTGTGATAACAGTAAGGAGAGCAAGGAAAGCACCAACAATGCCGCCCCTGCATCGACCCCTGCTACAACACCCGCGCCCGCTCCGGTAGCCTCTACACCCGCAGTAACTCCGCCAGCAGCAACCACGCCAGCCGCTAAACTTTCCGCTGACCAGCAGCAGGTTAGTCTATTTGATGGTAAGGTTACCTTTGTATTACCAACATCATTTGTTGACCAAACTAAATTGGCGGGTGACGTGAACAATGAGCAAAATCAAACGTTGTTATTGATTGATGCTGCCGGTAAACAAATGGCCGTCACTGCGGTGACTAACCCGCCGGGCGTCGAATTGCTTGATACCAGTGATTTGTCCCTTGATGCGTTAAACAAAGGGTTATTGCAGGGGTTCAGTGCTCAGTACCAGAATATTAAACAAACCGGACAAAAAGACATCACCGTTGATGGCCATAAGTTCCGCCTGTTTGATACCAAGCAAAAAATACAAAATTCGCCGATGGTAGCGACTACAATCTTTACTGTGTTAGATAAGAAAGTGGTATTTATTCAGATGGTCTCTGCCGCTGAAAAAACCAAGCAACACCAAACGTTAGTGAATGGCGTGGTTGATTCTATCGCGCTACACTAATTACTCAGACCGAGCGCCGTACCATTATTATGGCGCTCTTTCGACCTTATTACCTGAGTGAGTATGAGCGTAGAACCCCATCAGTTATACAGTCAGTTACCCGCAATAGATCGCCTGCTACGCGAGCCAGATGTTGCCCCTTTAGTGGCTGAATATGGCCCTGTTTTATTGACCGGTATTTTGCGTCAAATGCAGGTTGAGGCTCGTGAATATATCCGCCAATTTCATTCACTGGCTGATTGGTGCAGTGACTGGCCAACAGCATTAAAGCAGCGTTTACATAGCCGCCAATCCGCGTTAAAACCCGTCTTTAACCTTTCCGGTACCGTATTGCATACCAACTTGGGCCGTGCCCCATTGGCTGAATCAGCTATTGCTGCGGTGAATGATGCGATGCGTGGCGCGGTAACACTGGAATACTCTCTGAGTGGTGCCGGGCGTGGCCATCGTGACCGGGCTATCGCCGATTTGCTGTGCGAGCTGACCGGTGCGGAAGATGCTTGTATCGTGAATAACAATGCTGCTGCGGTGTTTCTCATGCTGACGGTAATGGCGGCGGGGAAACAGGTAGTGGTTTCTCGCGGTGAGCTGGTGGAGATTGGTGGTGCTTTTCGTATCCCGGATGTGATGCGACAGGCGGGGTGTGAATTGGTCGAAGTCGGTACCACTAATCGCACGCACCTTAAAGATTACCGCCAAGCCATAAATGAACACACTGGCCTGCTGATGAAAGTGCATACCAGCAATTACAGTATTGAAGGTTTCACCGCCTCGGTTGCCGAAGCGCAACTCGCAACATTAGGCCATGAATTCTCCATCCCGACCGCCACCGATCTGGGCAGCGGTTCGTTGGTGGATATGACCCGTTATGGTCTGCCAGCAGAACCAATGCCACAGCAATTGATTGCAGCGGGTATCGATTTAGTTACTTTTTCGGGCGATAAACTGCTGGGTGGCCCACAGGCCGGGATTATTCTTGGCAAAAAACAGTGGATTGAGCAGCTACAGCAGCACCCACTTAAGCGGGTGCTACGCGCCGATAAAATGACGCTGGCCGCACTGGACGCCACCTTGCGTCTCTATCAGCAGCCAGACCGGTTGACTGAGTTGCTGCCAACCATGAGGTTACTCACCCGCCCAACACAGGTTATCGCCGAGAGTGCACAACGGGTATTGGGTGCCCTAACCGCTCGTTATGGCACCGATTTCACGCTGGCGGCAGAACCTTGCTGGTCGCAGATCGGTAGCGGTTCGCTACCGGTAGACCGTCTGGCCAGTTGGGCGGTAACGTTCGCACCAAAAGAGGGGCGCGGAAGTGCTCTGGAAGCCCTAACAGCGCGTTGGCGCGGTTTGGCTAAGCCGGTTATTGGCCGCGTGGCTGATGGGCGTTTGTGGCTCGATTTGCGTTGCCTGGAGGATGAGGCGGCGTTGCTCAGGGAATTGGCTCGATGATTATTGCAACAGCAGGCCATGTCGATCATGGCAAAACGACACTCTTACAGGCCATCACCGGGGTGAATGCGGATCGCCTGCCGGAAGAAAAACAGCGCGGCATGACCATTGATCTGGGTTATGCCTATTGGCCCCAGTCCGATGGCAGCGTTATGGGGTTTATCGATGTCCCCGGCCATGAGAAGTTTTTAGCCAATATGTTGGCGGGCGTGGGCGGCATTGACCATGCTTTGCTGGTGGTAGCCTGTGATGATGGTGTCATGGCACAAACCCGCGAGCATCTGGCGATTTTGCGCCTCAGTGGTCGCCCCACGTTGACCGTGGCACTGACCAAAGCTGATCGGGTTGATGATGAACGTATCGAACAGGCTCGCCAGCAGGTGCTGGCAGAGCTGGTGGCACAGGGCTGGCAAGCAGAGCAAGTCACTTTGTTCGTGACAGCGGCGGCGACCGAGCGTGGCATTAACGAATTACGTGAACATCTGGCGCAATACCACCAACAAAATGCACAGCACCGCCGGTTACAGCGGCGCTTTCGTCTGGCTATCGATCGCGCATTCAGTGTGAAAGGGGCTGGCTTGGTGGTAACGGGCACGGCGTTGGCAGGTCAGGTGGAACTCGGTGATACCTTATGGCTCACCGGCGGCGACTGTCCGGTGCGGGTGCGTGGTATCCATGCCCAAAATCAAAATACATCACAGGCGCAAGCTGGCCAGCGTATCGCTCTGAATATCAGTGGCGATATCAGCAAACAACAGATCAAACGCGGTGACTGGCTATTAACGCAACAGCCGCCGCAGGCCACGGAGCGGGTACTTGTCATTGTGGATGCTGATACACCGATCCAACATTGGCAACCTTTACATTTGCATCATGCCGCCAGCCATATTACCGGGCGTTTTTCGCTGCTGACCAATCCACAACCTACCGACGAGAACCCCCAGCCGATACTTGCTGAACTGTTGTTGGATAATCCGCTATCTCTGGCTGAAAACGATCGTCTTATTTTGCGTGACATTGCGGCGAAGAAGACCTTGGGCGGTGCACGGGTGATTCATCTCACCGCCCCTAAACGCGGCAAACGGCAACCGGCGTATTTATCTTGGTTAACTGCGCTGGCCCAGGCAACCTCCGACCGTGAAGTGCTGGATTTACATCTGGCTCAAGGGCCGGTTTCTTTAGATGACTTCAGTTGGGCGCGCCAGCTAACTGAACGCGATATGGCGGACTTACTGGCACAGACCGATAGTGTTGTCGCCGGTGATATTGCACTCTCGCGCCCTCATGCTCAGCAAGCGCAACAAACCTTATTACATGTCCTGTGCCTGTATCACCAACAGCATGGTGATCAGTTAGGATTAGGGCGGGCGCGGTTGCGGCGTATGGCGTTGCCAACGCTGGATGAAGGGCTGGTATTCCGTTTGATTGATGATCTGCTGGCTGAAGGGGCGCTAAAGAATACCCGTGGCTGGCTACATCTGCCAGCTCATGGCCTGGCATTTACTGCCGAGGAGCAGGTTCAGTGGCAGCAGGTCGCATCCTATTTTGCCGATGACCCTTGGTGGGTGCGCGATTTGGCGGCACCGATGCAGATTGAAGAAAGTGAGATGCGCACACTATTGCGCAAAGCGGCACAACTGGGCTATATCACAGCAATTGTTCCTGATCGCTACTATCGCAGCCAGCGTATTGAGCAATTCGCTGATTTGGTACGTGAGCTGGATGCCAGCCAGGGCAGCGCCTGTGCCTCAGATTTCCGCGATAGACTGGGTGTTGGCCGCAAACTGGCGATTCAAATCCTTGAATTCTTTGACCGCAGTGGGTTTACTCGCCGCCGAGGTAACGACCATTTGTTGCGTGACAGTGGGCTATTTCTTAATACACCTCCTAATGTGTAATTCGGTTAAAATACATCTAAAGTGATGTGAAGTGGTCAAATTACATCTCATAAGGTGTAGTTTGATTTTTTACATCATATCCGATGTTTAATCCATAAAATACATTGTTTAAGATGTGCTAGGCTATAGATACATCAAAAGACATGTAACTGGGGGATGATATGAAATCGCTGTTAGATGTGGCCGAGCAGATAAAAGAAATTCGCCAACAGAAACAATTTACACAGTCTGATATGCGTCTTATCAATGGCATGACGCAACAGCAAGTTTCCAAGTTTGAGAAAGGGGGGGATATTCACCTTTCTACTTTTCTGCGGATATTGGCCGGTTTCGATCTGGAAATGCTGCTGCTCACCCGGGAACAGGCGCAGGATATACGTTTGACTATGGGGACAGAACGCGTGGTCAATAAGGAAGATATCACGCTCAATGATGATCCCTGGACACAGAAATATAAAGATCTGGAGGACTAGCCGATGTCGCAACAGCTTGAGAGTGTCGAAGGGCTGGCGCTTTATCTGGGGGAAATCCGTGTGGGTGTTGTGGTGCACTATACCGGCGGTCGGAATGCTCTATCGTTCGATCCTGATTATATCGCGATGCCGGATACACAGCGACCGACCTTTACCTTAACTCAGCAGATTGATCACGGTTACCTGCAAAGGACGCAGATTAATAAACAAAAGCTACCTCCGGTACTGTCGAACTTATTACCTGAAGGGGCGTTGCGGCAGATGATGGTTGGGCAATTAAAAACTCATGAGGATAATGAATTTCCGTTGTTGGCGCGAGCTGGCGGTAATCTCGCTGGTGCATTGATAACCCGCCCATTGATGAAGGGAGAGATCCCCATATGGGCGCTTTCCGCACATGATAAAATAGAATCAATACAAATAGATACGAATAACATTGCTGATAAGTTTTCGTTGGCTGGCGTACAGATGAAATTCTCATCTAGTCACCAGGATGGGCGGTTCCTAATAACCTCCGCAGTGGGTGAGGATAACTGGATTGTTAAAACACCTTCAACTGTGCATAAAAATGTCCCTGAGAATGAATATTCTGTGATGCGATTAGCTCAAGCTATTGGTGTGGATATACCCGACATTGATTTAGTCTCATTAGATAAAATCGAGAATTTGCCCGATATTCAATTACCACCCGGTGAACATGTTTATCTTATCCGTCGTTTTGATCGTACCGTGCAAGGGCGGGCGCGGATACATACCGAAGATTTCGCACAGGTTTTTAACCTATATCCCAGCAAAAAATACGAAGATAAGAATTACGAGCAAATAGCGGCTGTTTTATATAACAATGCTGGTGGTTTAGCGGACCTACAACAGATGGCGCGTCGGTTACTGGCTAATATTATGTTGGCTAATGGTGATGCACATCTGAAAAACTGGACTGTCATTTATTCTGATGGCCGGCACGCAAGACTTTCGCCAGCCTATGATATTGTTTGTACTAAAGTTTATATGGAAGACGAGACTGAGCTTGCCTTAAGAATGGCAAAAGAAAAACGCTGGTATGTCGCTAATTTTGCTACGTTCAAAAAATGGTGTGAGCGGATAAGTGCACCTTACCCGGCTATTAAGGCCCATTTAGACGATGCGATTATTATTGCGCGTCAAACATGGCCTGAAATGTTGGCCTCTTTGCCCATGAATGAGGCTCATAAGCAAGTATTACGAAATCATTGGGCGCAATTACACACTGATTTTAGGCTATAAATTCGCTGGAGGGTCTATTCCCCCAGCGCTTAATAAACTACTCCGCAGTAACCGCCTCCGGCTGACGGCGAATAAATATCATCACCAAGCCCAGCCACAGCAAGCCACTGATCAGATTGAACAGGTTAAAGATACCGCTGTTGCCCCACAAGTAAGCGACTTTGGCAAACTCAATGCCGAAGGTGAAGACCATCATACTGATCATCCCCATGGCGGCAGATACCGTACCTTTACTGATATCACTGGCGAACAGTGTCAACCGCACCAAACCGGCATTAGCCAAGCCAATACCAAAGGCATACAGGCTCAGTCCTGCCGTCATCCACAGATAAGCATGGGATGAATAGAGCGTTGAGCCTGCGGCAATCAGCAAGCCAATAATCATCGGACCGGCACCGTAGCGGATAAGACGTGGAATACTGGTTTTGCCGCTCAATCTCGCCAGTGTCAGATTACCAATAATCAGTGCGCCGAAAATTGGCACCTGCAAAACACCATATTCAACAGTGGATAGCTGCTCACCGCTGATCAAAATGACGGGTGATTGCGCAATCCACGCCAGCAATGGCAGGCTGGCAAAGCCTAACGCCAGGGAACCACACATGAAACGGCGGTTGGCGAGCACCAGCTTATAGTCATGCCACATCGCTGCCACTGACAGTTTCTCCCCTTTCAGAGCGGCGGTTTCCGGCATGGCGCGCCATAAGCCCACAAATGAAATGGCCCCCAGCACGGCAAACAGCACAAACATTGCCTGCCACGGAGCGACATGAATCAAGGCGGCCCCCGCCAGAGGGCCGAGTAATGGGGCAATCAAGGCGACATTGGCCATTAACGCGGTAATTTTAATACAAACCGCTTCTTCAAATGATTCCTGAATAGTGGCGTAACCGACGGCACCAATAAAGCATAAGCCGATCCCTTGCAGGAAGCGCATGGCGATGAACTGTTCGATACTATTGACCAGCAAGATGGCAAGGCATGTCACCACAAAGAATGCGACACCGAACAACATTACCGGGCGGCGTCCACGGCGGTCTGACAACGGCCCAAGCAACCATTGCAAGAACATCCCGCCAGCCAGATAGGCAGTCATAGAGGTCGGAACCCACTCAATACTGGCATTAAAATCAGCCACTACGGCGAGCATACCTGGCTGGATCATATCGTTAGCGATATAAGCGGCAAATTCGAACAATACTAAACAAAGAGGGAATAAAAGCGCCCGTCGACCTAAACGTGTCGCGGGTGAAAATGAAGTTTGCATAAATTAAGCTATTAATAATAAACGTAAAAAAGGATACGGCTCAGGCAGGGTGTGCATTCAAAGCGCGTCAGGTCGGTTATTTTGCCGTCAATATAACGTTATAGCAACAATTACCCTTCGTCCTAGACGCTACAGCATTGTTAGCGGCGTTCATTCACCCGAATCACTTACCTTGTGTAAGCTCATCGGGGTTCATTCGCTTGCTGCCTCGCTGTAACGCCAATGACTTTGGGTAATACCTTCGTCCTAGACGCTACAGCATTGTTAGCGGCGCTCATTCACCCGAATCACTTACCTTGTGTAAGCTCATCGGGGTTCATTCGCTTGCTGCCTCGCTGTAACGCCAATGACTTTGGGTAATACCCTTCGTCCTAGATGCTACAGCATTGTTAGCGGCGCTCATTCACCCGAATCACTTACCTTGTGTAAGCTCATCGGGGTTCATTCGCTTGCTGCCTCGCTGTAACGCCAATGACTTTGGGTAATACCCTTCGTCCTAGACGCTACAGCATTGTTAGCGGCGTTCATTCACCCGAATCACTTACCTTGTGTAAGCTCATTGGGATTAATGAATCTTATCCTTGATGCCGTTTCATTTACTTTGGGTATAAATCGAATTTACGTTATTGTTTGCAACCTGATTATTGATGCCGTAAATAGATCAACGCTTTTAGTATGCTGACAGGTGATAGAGAGTATGCATGACCAATAAGATTGGCTGGATTGATAATTTGCGGGCGGTGGCCTGCATTATGGTGGTCATGATCCATGCCACAACCTATTACGTCACCAGTGGTGCTCAGGTGGGTGAGGCTAACTGGGATATTGCCAATCTGCTCAATTCTGCTTCTCGTGCCTGCGTGCCCCTGTTCTTTATGATCTCTGGTTATCTGTTTTTTGGTGAAAAAAGTGCACAGCAAAAGCACTTCACCCGAATCGGGCTATGCCTGCTGTTCTACAGTGTGATTGCCCTGATTTATATTTCGATCCTGACGCCGATCAACGGTTGGGCCTCACTACAGAATATCCTGCAAAAACCGGTGTTTTATCATCTGTGGTTTTTCTACGCCATTATCGTGGTTTATCTGGTATCACCACTGATTAATGTCAAACCGGTGTCAGGCCGCTATCTGGCGGTGGTGATTTTACTGCTGGCAGTGCTAGCCAATCCCCAAGCCAGCAAGTATTCGATTGGCGGTTTCCATTTATTGCCAATCAACCTCTATATCTACGGTGATACTTTCTATTACTTGCTGTACGCGCTGTTGGGGCGGGCAATTGGTATGTTGGAAACCAAAGGCAGGGTGATCAGTTGGGGGGCGGCATTGCTATTTATCACCAGCGTAATATTTATTGCCATCTCAACTGAAAAGCAGACGCGGATTAATGGCAGTTTTGCGGATACTTTCTATATGTATTGTGGCCCGCTGGTGTTCGTTGCGGCGGTATCACTGCTGGTGTGGTTTAAAAACTGCATGAACCAGCAAATTGGCTGGCTAAGCTGGCTCGCCGGGCATTCATTGGCGATTTACGGCTTCCACGCGCTCATTATTCACTTTATTCGCACCCATCATTACGATTTTACGGGTTATCCGATACTGGATATTTTCTATGTTTTCGCACTGGCTCTCGCCCTGAGCACTTTGCTATCCATGGGATTACAGCGCATTGACCGGCGGCGTCTGGTCAGTTAACCACGACCTGCCCACGCTGTTGTGCGCGCCGAAGCTGGCGGCCGGAGGAGAACCCGGCAGCCAGTGCGGCTTTCTCCAGATTAAACCCTTCTTGCAGGCGAACTTCGGCCACTGCGACTCGCAATTGTTCGTGAAATTCACGCACACTGATCCCGACATGTTCGCGGAATAACCGTGTTAAATGGCGGCTACTGACATGTGCTTTCTGCGCGACCTGAAGCAGTGACCATTCGGCTTCCGGTTCTGCCGACATCACATCCTGCGCACGGTGTACGGCGGGATGCAGGTGATTGCGGTAACGTAACCAGGGGGAAAGCTGCGGGTCATCGCCAGACCGTCGAAAATAAACCACCATTTCCCGTGCGACTTCTAATGCAGTTTGTGGGCTGCAATAGCGGCTAATCAGATGCAAAGAGAGATCAATACCCGCCGTAATTCCGGCGCTGGTATACACGCCACGGTCTTCAACAAAGATACGGTTTTCTTTGGTTTGTGCGGCGGGTGCCTGCTGACGTAATCGCTCAAGTACATTGTGATGAGTGGTGCATTGGTAGCCGTCCAGTAGCCCCGCTTGTGCCGCCAGTAATGCACCGGAGCAGACACAAACCAAGATTGTTTTTTGCTGTGTAATGGCTATTTTTTGCTGTTGTAACCAGTGACGGGCCACTGCGGCCGTTTCGGTTGCAAAGTAGTGGCGTGAGTCGCTCACCCCAGGCACGACCAGTAAACTGCCCTCCGGCAAGCTGTCAGGTAGTGGTTGTAACTGGCCGAGCACCATGTCGGTGGAAGCCGTCACTTGCGGCAATGGACTGATATAGAAGAGATTAAATGACCCTGCCAGCCGTAAGGTTTCGGCCGGGCCAGTTAAATCCAGCGACAGCACGCCGGGAAGCAATAGGAAATAGACATTTCGTTGCATGGTTAATCCACAGTTACCGTCAGATAACGGTTCAGATAAGCCGGAATATCCGGGGTGTGCTGTAGCAAAGTAGCAACAAAAGCATCGCGTTCAAAGGCCATAACCTGCAAATCCCATACACAGAACGATTCATCCCGTGCCGCACGCCACACTCCCTGCTCTTGTACCCAGACTTTCACGCGCAATTCATTCTCATTGTCCCACCATCCGACAATCAGGTAATTCAGTGTTTTCCCCTGATGCTCAATCACAAAACCAATGCCTGGGCGGTTCACCGTTTCTGCTTCTTCTGGTAACCACTGCCCAACTAACTGATAAGCGGGGGCGTAATATGGTGTGTCACCTTGGGCCTGCGAGTAACGAATAACATAGCGCTTCAACTGCCACTGCTTAAGATATTTAACGCCAGCAGGGGTGATATCTCGTGGCAAATAAGGCTGTGGCTGCCAGTTTACTGTTTTTTCTGCAACCACCTCTGACGGCCGAGTATCCAGAGCACCCAGTGTTTCCGCAACGGTACGGATGGTGGCAAACCGATCGACTAACACGGTTTCTGTGCGCAGCTTTAATTCTTCGCTACTCAATACCACACCATTTGGCTGCGTCATTGGGAAGGTTAGCGTAGCTTCAGTCACGAAGGTCACTTGATAACCTAAATCCGATGCCACACGGGCGGTGGTTTCACAGCATTGTTCAGTACGCATACCGGCAATAATTAGATGATCTATCTGCCTTTCCTTTAGCCACTGATCCAGACCTGAATCAGTCAGCGCGTTATGTACCCGCTTTTGTACGGTAACATCTGCCTGATGGGAAACCAGCGACATTGGTTTAACATAGCCTGAAGCCAGTGAGAAAGGCCCTTCTGGGGCGACATGAAAAACATCGACCAGTGCCACTCCTCGCAGTTTACAGCCGGTAATTAATTGATTCAGCGCCGCCGAGAAGGCGGGTAAATCTTGCTGCTGCCAAAAAGATTTATGTTCGAAAGATTGTTGAACATCAATAATCAGTAATGCGCTGTTAGTCATTTCCGGCCCTCCGCCGTATGGGTGTAGCTCAATCATGGGCGGGTTTTCACTAGAGAGGAATGCCAAATCCGGCCATCATAGGGTGTAAAAGGGACCAGTTAACCATTTGTTTATACCCCTTATGCTGCAACTTGCTGGTGTATTCGTTGTGCTAGCCTGCATTTTGAAATCTCGGGATATGTATCATTTGGTTTCCAACATCTTTTTTATCGACAAAAATTGACATTAAAAATGTATTCATTGCTTATTATATACAATTTGAAT
>NZ_JAZGQA010000349.1:0-2033 GCF_048593855.1 Yersinia sp. 2542 StPb PI | reverse complement strand
GGCACTATTTTAATTCTATCCTCTTCAATCTCTATATTAGTTGGCATATCTTTTACATTAAGAGAGATATCATTATATTGGAATGGTGACAAATACGGTAAAATAGCATATCCATTTTTAGCTACCCGTGCATTTGTATAAGGATAAATACTGGCTCCAGTCGCACCTTTGGCTTCAATAATACCCAAGGTATCGCTAATAGAATGCGATAGGTTCACTCCGCCGGCATGCACGACTATACCACTACTTAAATTTACTGAAGCCATAGAGTTCGATCTACCTTGGCTATAACCAAGATTTATTAATGATGTGTTACCACTATATCCACCGTTAATGCCGAAATTGCGATCACTATTGCTTGTTCCATCGATCCAAGATCCATAGCTATATTCTTGATGTTCGCCAACAGTACCACTAATCGCTGTTTTTAATCGGGACTCGCGATCATTATGACTTATTGTCGACGTTAATCTTGGCCTATTACGATGACTTGAAGCCGTATCTAATGGAATGCTGAGTGATAAACGTAAGGTATTCTCACCATTACCATAGCGATTATTTAACCGATTAAAACCTAAGCTATAATTGACGGACCCTACCGAGTTTGCATAGCCAACTTGGTAGTTTAACGTATTCTTCTCATTAACATCTTTATGCCAGTATCGACCATAGTAGGTTGTTAAAAAGAGGCTTCCCCACCCAGGGGATAGATTTTGATTTATATTTGCTTCAAGTACTTCGCGATAATTTTCAGTACGAATACCTTTGCCACTCTTTTGGGCCTCAACAGTATTAAGCGCATCCATTAATGTAAAATAATTACTACTTGAGTAGCGATATGCCATTAAGCTAAAATTAGTTTTTGTTGGTTCAACGACCTTCGCCAGGCTTACTTTAAAACTCATATTGCAAAATGTAGAGTCACATTGCGATTCATCATCTGCTTTAACTGAAGTTGAAGAACGTGTCGCATCAAAACTTAACGCACCGACTGGTGTATTAAATGCAACCCCACCAAGCAATGCAAAATAATCAGTTGATATAGTTTTCTGTATACCACCATAGCCAGTAATATAATTATTAAATCCATATTGATAGCTCCCCTCAAATAACATGGGTGGATCACTAAGGTTTGAGCTTCTTATCTCACCTACTGTGGCCGTGTATCTTGAGTATCCTTCACGTAAAAGTTGAGGAATACTAGAATAAGGCACAACTTGTACTCTTATATTTCCGCTTGCTTCTCTGATAGTTACTTCAAGATTCCCACCATAACCGGCTGTATTTAAATCATTTATAATAAACTCGCCAGGGGGAACATTTGTTTCATGGATAACATTGCCATTTTGTCGGATGGTGACCAAGGCATTACTGTCGGCGACCCCTCTAATTACTGGTGCATATCCCCGCATAGAATTTGGCAGCATGCGATCATCAGTATATAGGCTGGCCCCTCGAAGTGGCGTGGTATTAAACATAGCCCCAGTAGTATTCACATCTCCAAAGATAAATTGTGACTGATTGGCCGCGAATGATCTCTGTATATAAGCAGATTGGTTATTCCACGTTACACTTTCATCGCTACTACTATTTGCCATACCATTAGTATAAAATCGCCATGGTCCTAGCTTTGCTGATGTATTCAAGCTGCCATAATAGAATTGTTTGTTTTTTTTATGATCATTATATTCAGATGAGTTTTTATAATTAGATGCATTCAAACTATAAGCTAAGGTTAATGCTGGGACACCCTCATCCCATAACTCTGGTCTAATATATCCATTAGGCATACTCTCCACATAGACCTGTGGTATCGTCAGATATAGCTTCTGATCGCCATCGTCAAAAGTTATTGTTGCATCTGGGATAATATCGTTAATTAAGATGCAACCATTGCTTTGCCAGTCCTGAGGGAGCATGCTCAGTCTTACACCAAAAGCCAGTATATCTTTCGGAGTGAAACAAGGTTGAACACCTTGTTCTTTATCTGTTTCAATAAAGTTTACATTTAAACTTTCAATATTTTTTGAGTT
>NZ_JAZGQA010000348.1:0-2055 GCF_048593855.1 Yersinia sp. 2542 StPb PI | reverse complement strand
GGGGAAGGATTCGAACCTTCGAAGTCGATGACGGCAGATTTACAGTCTGCTCCCTTTGGCCGCTCGGGAACCCCACCACTGGCCTAACTGCTTATCAATACTGTCTTGGTAAGCGGGGCGCATCATATCAAATGAAGCGCCCCTGTAAAGACTTGAAATGAAAAAAATAAGTTGTTCGGTGCTTTTTTGTTCTTGACGATGTTTATCTGGGCAAAAAACATCTGTTTATTGCGCGCTTACAGGATAACGGTGCGGTTACCGTAAACAAAAACACGTTGTGCTAAAACACGATACAGAGCACGGCTCAGAACGTTTTTTTCCACATCTCGCCCGGCTCGCATCATATCTTCTGCCGTGTACGAATGATCGACGTGAATAACATCTTGCATGATGATTGGACCTTCATCCAGGCTATCGTTTACATAGTGAGCCGTGGCACCAATAATTTTCACCCCCCGCTCATAAGCCTGGTGATAAGGGCGAGCACCGATAAATGCAGGCAAGAATGAGTGGTGGATATTAATAATCTGGTAAGGGAAGCGTTGAACAAAGGCTGGTGTTAGCACGCGCATATATTTGGCCAGAACCACGTAGTCTGGTTGGTATTGTTCAATTTGCTCAATCAGACGTTGATCATGTTGATCACGGGTCAAACCTTCGTGGCTGATAAGATGGAAAGGGATATCAAAGCGCTCCACCAGATTCTGTAGTGCATCATGATTGCCAATCACCGCCGCAATTTCAACATCTAAACCACCATAGGCACTCTTCATTAATAAGTCGCCGAGGCAATGTGCTTCTTTGGTGACCATAATAACAATACGGCGACGCCCTGCGGTATGTAATTCGCGATTGGTGCCTTCGGGTAAAGCATCATCTAAGTCTGCCAGCAGGGTAGTATCGTTAAAAATACCTTCAAGCTCTGTACGCATGAAAAAGCGGCCAGTCAGATGATCAACAAATTCATTATTCTGCACGATATTCAACTGGTGCTTGTAACAAATATTGGTAATTTTTGCGATTAAGCCTTTAGCGTCAGGGCATATAGTGCGTAACACTTTCTTTTGTACATTCTGGTGTGGCATAAGGTGGTAAATCCTGTCTTAACAGTACTTGATGTTATGTAAATGTTTGATGCTACGGTCAGTAATGAAACGATTTTACTGTTAATGCCCGCAACATTTCTTATATTTTTTCCCTGAACCGCAAGGACAGATATCATTTCTACCCACCGACGGCCGGACTCCGTCGATATAGTACCAGTGTTCTTTTATTCGAAGGAAGCGGGAACGTTCATGCATTGTGCTTATCTGCATATTATTTGGATCAGTAAAGCGGGCAATGAACTCAACAAAGGCTTCGTCATCATGACTGCCAGTAGTTTCTGCAATAACTGTTAATCCGTGCCATACAGTATTGGTGAAGCTTTGAATTATTCCATCTCGCCATTCTTGTGCCTTGCAGTCTGGATGCCAGGTTTTAATCAGATAGTCCGCATCCTTTTTTACATAGGCGCTGTAGCGTGAGCGCATCAGTATTACAGGTTTGGCCGCAACTTGCGTGTTAAGGATATAAGGCGCACAGCATCGTTGATATTCAAAGCTGCTGCCACATGGGCACTGTTCTGACAAAATTTCTCCGAAAAACCAATAATGCCATCTTATCTGCGAATGAATGGTCAGCAACAGAAGAGGGCGGGCAATCAAATAGGGGCAAATAGGGCCTTATCTTACCTAATCACGTGATGAGGTTCAAAGTTGATAATTTTGCGCAGGATAGGGGGCGAACTTAAGTTTTGTGATGTTGCTCACAAAAATAGTTGACCGGCGTTTCATTATGGAGTAACTTAATAACTGTGATGTGTATCACATAAAAATAATGATGTTTACAGGAGCAACCCATGAAACTGATCAATAAAGTTATCGCTATGTTCGAAAAAATGAGTGTCTCATTTGGTACTATTAACGGTTAATTATTTCCTAAATAATCCGTAAGAATTCATAATATTCTGAGAAAGGTCGAGTTATAGTTAATAACACTATAGCCCACGAGAGC
>NZ_JAZGQA010000347.1:0-2066 GCF_048593855.1 Yersinia sp. 2542 StPb PI | reverse complement strand
ACCATCGATATTCAATGAGGCACCATTAATAAATGATGACTTCTCGCTTAATAAAAATAATATTGCATTATTGATATCTTCAGTACGGGCGTATCTCTTATATGGATTCATAGATTGTAGATTTGCATCTAACACATCTTTTTCAATCGCTTTAAACTTAGCTAATTTATCGCATGTCTGACTCCAAGACTCAGTCTCAGTGATCCAGGGATTAATTGCATTTAAATTGATATTCTCAGCGGCTAAATACTTTGAACATGCTTTGGTGAACCCAGCTAATGCTGAATTAACAGTGCTATTAATAATAAAAAGTGGATCAGGATCATAGCAGAAAGTACCATTAATAATAATTATTTTCCCGCGTTGATACTTTGACATCATCCTGGACACCGCTTGGGTCATTCGGATTGTTCCCATAAGCTTTGCCTGCATCGTCACCTGCCAGTCATCCTCTGTAGTAGAGAAAAAATCTGTCGGCTCACCATTCCCTGCTGCATTTATCAGTACATCAATTGGACCATAATATTCATCAATATAGGCCACCCCTTGATCCACAGAGATCTGACTAGATATATTTATCTTTTGCGTAACAACATAAGATTGCTTATTCGTCTGGTTAATTATCTCCTGCTTTACTCGTTCCAATTTGTTATCGTTGCGCCCGACCAATACCACTTTATAATTGTTTTCCACCAACCCCCGGGCTATTTCCTTACCAATGGAACCCGTTGCCCCCGTCACTATAGCTAATTTATTTAACATGATTTTATTTTGAACTCTCAATAGGGTTAAAAAAACTACTGGCTTTAGACTTCCCAATATAATTAATCGCCAGAATAATATTAATCACTGATACCGAAACACAGACTATCACCACACCCAACCAATTCATCGAATGCCATACTAAACCAAGAACAAATGTGCCAAAACTCCCTCCAGCTAGACAGGACAAAAGATATAATGATGAAACTGTTCCTTTAGATGAACTATCTACAAATTGGTTAAGGATAGACATAACAATAGGCTGCATACCAAAAACGAATATAAATAAAGCAAAAATCCCCAACGCAACAATATAAATATTATTGCTACAGGCAATAACTAATATAGACGCAGATACCCCACATAAGAATGTGATTATAATTTTTTTCTTATCAATAGCCATTGCAAGTTTTGCACTTATAAATGCCCCACCAACTGCACTTATTCCAACGAAGTTCAACCAACCCAAGGCTGTCGATGATAGAGTAAAAGGCATTCCTCTAAGGTAGTAAGTTAGAAATGAAGACAATCCTAAATAACTAAAGAAAAGGAGAAAACCTAAAGATAAAAACAGAATAATATTTCTATCAGTGAGCATTTTTGCTGCATTTATATAAACATGACTCAATTTTTTATGATTACGCTCGACAGTAGAGTTTTCTTTTAGCCCAATAATTATCAGCAGTGCTGAAATCAGAACTAGCACTGCATACATAGAGAACGCAGTACGCCAGGAAAAGTGATCGGATAAAATACCAATGATGCTACGACTAAAAATGATACCGACAATTGATGCCGATATCATTAATCCCATTGCTTGTGGGAGTCTATCCGCCGCAGTATTTTTAGCAGTATAAGCAAATAAAGCAGCAGGAACCGCAGCAGCAAAAAATCCAAGTAATGCCATAACGAGAAGAAAAACATTATAGTTTGTAATATAAAGGCAAATAATCAAACAGAAAATAACACCTGCGCATCCAAACAAACTCAAATACTTAGCTGACGCTCTGTCAGATAGAGGACCAAATATAAAAAATGAAATAGCATAAATAAAACATGACACACTAAATGAATAGCGTGCATCTAGTACCGCCACATGAAAACTTTCTGATATTTCCTGAAAAATTAGCTGTGTGATATAAACTGCACCTACCGATAAAATAACCCCGATAACCGATATGATCAGGCTAGAAAACTCGCCGTCTGAATTACTATTTCCGAGTATGTTATTTGAATGCATAATTACACCTATTACTTTCATTTATAATAATTAAATATCTTTCGCTATTTAGCTAGAGATAGGT
>NZ_JAZGQA010000346.1:0-2043 GCF_048593855.1 Yersinia sp. 2542 StPb PI | reverse complement strand
AGCGTCCCTTTTGTCGTTTTCTCGCATTTTTGGACATAGATAACTGTTCGGCTATTAAAGCCAAAACAGCATGATACCCTGTAGTAAAAGCCCCAAACACTCCAAATATAAATGCATATTGGATGTACGAGTCCACATTACTTACAGTTGATAAAGCGACCGAAGTAATAGAAAAAAAACCGAATATCGTGGAATAGAAATATTTAAAAAACAATATATTATGACGCATCAATAGTCCCTTATCCGTTAAATGCCTTTCCCGATTTTATCCACAATTCGATTGTTTTGTACAATGCTAACAACAGAGTTTGCTCCTTCTCTCCCGCCCTCCATTCATATGGTATCCTGGTGACCACTATCCGCAAAATGTTGGAGCATAAAACCCAGAATCAGCGCAAAGCATGGCAACTGGCACACCAGCTTCGCATTCCCTCCAAAAGAAACATTATCAACCGGTTAATTCGGGAGGTTTAACCATATCCGACCGTAGCATTCGATAGCAGTATCACTAAAACATAGCCCCTTACCACCCCAGACCAAACGACCATAATAGGGCGTAACATCTTTGCGCCCTTTCCTACTGAGGAAAGACCAATGACCAAATTACTGACATTAGAAGAATGGGCGGAAGAAACCTACCGCAGCAAGCAACCAACCCCCCAGACACTTCAGCGCTGGGCGCGAGGTGGCAATATTTACCCGGCACCTGAAAAACATGGGCGCGAGTATCGTGTACAGCCAGGCGCGATTTATATTCAGCCTAAAAGTTATCGGCTGGCAAAAGAAATACTTAAAACATCCCCCAGTACAAGTTCATCACTGATAGAGAGAATTAATCATGGCATCAAGGCCAAAACGATATGATGCCAACTTACCCAAAAATCTGACATATCGGCGATATTACAAATCTTATTACTGGCGAAATCCACTTACTGGAAAAGAGATCCCTCTGGGACAAATTGCCCGGAGGGATGCCATCTCTCAGGCCATTCAGGCTAACAACTATATTGAATCAAACTTTCAGCCAGTAGCCCTGCTTGAACGATTACAAGCCCCTGCCCCAACTCCTGCGGCTAAAGCCGAGATTAATACCGTAGCGAGTTGGCTAAAGCGCTATTCAGAACTATTAAAGCGTCGCGAACTGGCTGAGAACACCATGAAAATGAGAGTCCTGCAAATCGGATATATTAAGCAAGAATTTGGAGAGAGGCCGATCGAGACTGTGACCACCAAGCATATTGCTGATTTTATTAATACCTATGTCGATAATGGTAAAAGTTCGATGGCGGTAAATCTACGTTCTGTTTTGTCTGATGTTTTTCGCGAAGCAATAGCTGATGGTTTAATTAGCACCAACCCAGTGGAAGCAACACGCACGCCGTCACCAAAAGTTAAGCGGGAACGGCTCGACTATGCTGCCTTTT
Source organism: Yersinia sp. 2542 StPb PI (assembly GCF_048593855.1). Classification (NCBI taxonomy): domain Bacteria; kingdom Pseudomonadati; phylum Pseudomonadota; class Gammaproteobacteria; order Enterobacterales; family Yersiniaceae; genus Yersinia; species Yersinia sp. 2542 StPb PI. The sequence goes on along the minus strand of NZ_JAZGQA010000346.1, from coordinate 619 downwards.
GCAAGATTTATGAGGCTGCCGGCCAACAGCAAAACTGGGTTCAACTCAGCCTGGCATTGGCGCTAATTACTGGCCAACGCCGTGACGATGTGCGGCAATTAAAAAGAAGTGATGTGCATGACGGCAAGCTCTGGATCGTCCAAAGTAAGACTAAGATGCAGATAGCAATATCCCTATCATTACGGCTGGAAATAATGAATACCACGGTTGGCGACATTATAGAAAAGTGCCTGAATAACAGTAAAAGTGAATATCTCATCAGCTCATCCAGCAAAAGTTCAGGCCGAGAACCTGGAGCCTTAAACGCGGACTCGCTTACCAAAGCATTTGTTAAAGCATTAAAGGCCACCAATCTGGTTTATGAAATATCCCCTCCCAGCTTTCACGAGATCCGCAGCCTGGCATCGCGTCTTTATGAAGCGGAATACGGTAAGGAGTTTGCACAGAAATTGCTTGGACACAAATCGATGAAAATGACGAATGTATACCTGGATTCACGTAAAAATGAGTGGGTTGAGATTTAGGCCGAGTATAGGATTTCGTGGAAATTTCGTTTATTTTCGTTTGTTGCGAAAAAAATTCTTTAAAATCAATAAAATAAAAAGAGACCGAATACGAT
>NZ_JAZGQA010000345.1:0-2079 GCF_048593855.1 Yersinia sp. 2542 StPb PI | reverse complement strand
ACAGTTAACTAAATGAAAGTACCCCCTGTAAATAAATACAGGGGGTAGTTATTGCGAAGAAATCATTTAGGCGTTTCTTCCGTTTCCGGTAATGTCACGTTAAGTTCAAGTACCGAAATATCATCCCCTTTCTGCTCGAATTGCACATGCAGCATTTCAGGATCGATCTGTATATATTTACAAATAACCGCCAAAATATCGCGTTTCAAGTCAGGCAAATAATGGGGCTCACTGTCCCCACGACGACGCTCAGCGACGATAATTTGCAGCCGTTCCTTGGCTATATTGGCTGTCGGTTTTTTGCGGGACAGAAAAAAGTCTAACAAAGCCATGGTTTATCCCCCAAAAAGGCGTTTCAGGAAGCCCTTCTTCTCTTCTTCGATGAAGCGGAAGGGGCGTTCTTCTCCTAGCAAACGGTCAACGGTATCGTCATAAGCTTTACCGGCATCTGACTCTTTGTCCAGAATCACTGGCTCGCCTTGGTTCGAGGCGCGCAATACAGATTGATCTTCTGGAATAACGCCAACCAGTGGGATCCTCAGAATGTCGAGGACATCTTCCATGCTAAGCATATCGCCGCGATTAACACGCCCAGGATTGTAGCGGGTCAACAGCAGATGTTCTTTAATTGGATCCTGGCCATTCTCTGCGCGACGCGACTTGGAGGACAGTATCCCGAGGATGCGGTCAGAGTCACGAACCGAGGAGACTTCAGGGTTAGTGGTAATAACGGCTTCGTCAGCAAAATAGAGCGCCATCAAAGCACCGCTTTCGATACCCGCAGGGGAGTCGCATACCACAAACTCGAAATTCATATCGCCAAGATCGTTTAAAATCTTTTCAACACCCTCTTTGGTCAGGGCGTCTTTGTCGCGCGTCTGAGAAGCAGGCAGGATATACAGATTATCTGTACGCTTATCTTTTATTAATGCTTGGTTCAACGTGGCATCACCTTGAATCACATTAACAAAATCATAAACTACCCGGCGCTCACATCCCATGATCAAGTCTAGATTCCGTAGGCCGATATCGAAATCGATAACGACGGTTTTTTTACCTTTTTGGGCCAAGCCGGTTGCGATAGCCGCGCTTGATGTGGTCTTGCCAACGCCCCCTTTACCCGATGTAACAACAATAATGCGTGCCATGAAATGGANTCCTTGTCAAAAGGGCTTAATTTAAAGGTTGTATAGTTAATGCGTTATCCAGCAGATGCAGACGTGCGGCCTGACCAAAATACTCACGCGGGATCTGGTCACTTAACCAGTACTGCCCCGCGATAGAGACGAGCTCAGCGCCTAAATGTGTGCAAAAAATCTGGCATTGGGCATCCCCGGATGCACCTGCTAGCGCACGGCCTCGCATCATTCCATAGATATGAATATTGCCGTCGGCAATTAATTCAGCACCGGCACTGACACTGCTGATAACAATCAAATCGCAATTACGGGCATAAATCTGTTGGCCGGAACGGACAGGTGTGTTGATGATACGTGTCTTGGTCGGGGCGTTTTCCGGCGGGCTGATAACCGGCTCGGGTGCCATTTTCTGGCCTTTACCCTCACTCAATAACGGCAAACCTGCACGTGCTATCGCCCGTTTTTGACGCTCATCCTGACAACCACTGATGCCAACAATACGCAGACCTGCTGAAGTGACAGCCTGTTGGAGATCTTTCCAGTTAGCACCGTTTGGTAACGTTGCAACGTTAATCACAACAGGGGCGTTTTTCAGGAAAGCGGGGGCTTGATCCACCTTTTCCTGCAATGCCTGACGGATTACCTCCGGTCGTGAATCGTGTAAATGAACGACCGATAGGGTAAAACTACTGCCTTTTAACTCAATTGGCGATTGTGACATCTATCCTGACTCAGTTTCAGCTACGTTTAATCCCCAAAATACCACTCGGGGTACAATATTCTGATGTTCCCAAGCATGTTATAGGTAATATAAAGATAAATCTATCCGTATCAATATATTGAAATCTTAAGGTCATAATGTCTTCAATCTGACAAGAAATTACAGCATAACTTCCGCTTATTCGCTAGCCCTGACCTGCCTATATTTGGTGGTTATCAC
>NZ_JAZGQA010000344.1:0-2109 GCF_048593855.1 Yersinia sp. 2542 StPb PI | reverse complement strand
GGGGCCGAGTTAGAACATCAAACATTAAAGGGTGGTATTTCAAGGTTGGCTCCATGCAGACTGGCGTCCACACTTCGATGCCTCCCACCTATCCTACACATCAAGGCTCAATGTTCAGTGTCAAGCTATAGTAAAGGTTCACGGGGTCTTTCCGTCTTGCCGCGGGTACACTGCATCTTCACAGCGAGTTCAATTTCACTGAGTCTCGGGTGGAGACAGCCTGGCCATCATTACGCCATTCGTGCAGGTCGGAACTTACCCGACAAGGAATTTCGCTACCTTAGGACCGTTATAGTTACGGCCGCCGTTTACTGGGGCTTCGATCAAGAGCTTCGCCTTGCGGCTGACCCCATCAATTAACCTTCCAGCACCGGGCAGGCGTCACACCGTATACGTCCACTTTCGTGTTTGCACAGTGCTGTGTTTTTATTAAACAGTTGCAGCCAGCTGGTATCTGCGACTGGCTTCGGCGCCGGGAGCAAGTCCCATTACCTAATGCCAGCGTGCCTTCTCCCGAAGTTACGGCACCATTTTGCCTAGTTCCTTCACCCGAGTTCTCTCAAGCGCCTGAGTATTCTCTACCTGACCACCTGTGTCGGTTTGGGGTACGATTTAATGTTACCTGATGCTTAGAGGCTTTTCCTGGAAGCTTGGCATCAACTACTTCACCACCGTAGTGGCTCGTCATCACACCTCAGCGTTGATAAGCAACCGGATTTACCAAGTCACTCCGCCTACATGCTTAAACCGGGACAACCGTCGCCCGGCTAGCCTAGCCTTCTCCGTCCCCCCTTCGCAGTAACACCAAGTACAGGAATATTAACCTGTTTCCCATCGACTACGCTTTTCAGCCTCGCCTTAGGGGTCGACTCACCCTGCCCCGATTAACGTTGGACAGGAACCCTTGGTCTTCCGGCGTGCGGGTTTTTCACCCGCATTATCGTTACTTATGTCAGCATTCGCACTTCTGATACCTCCAGCAACCCTCACAGGTCACCTTCAACGGCTTACAGAACGCTCCCCTACCCAACAACACCTAAGTGTCGCTGCCGCAGCTTCGGTGCATGGTTTAGCCCCGTTACATCTTCCGCGCAGGCCGACTCGACCAGTGAGCTATTACGCTTTCTTTAAATGATGGCTGCTTCTAAGCCAACATCCTGGCTGTCTGTGCCTTCCCACATCGTTTCCCACTTAACCATGACTTTGGGACCTTAGCTGGCGGTCTGGGTTGTTTCCCTCTTCACGACGGACGTTAGCACCCGCCGTGTGTCTCCCGTGATAACATTCTTCGGTATTCGGAGTTTGCATCGGTTTGGTAAGTCGGGATGACCCCCTAGCCGAAACAGTGCTCTACCCCCGAAGATGAGTTCACGAGGCGCTACCTAAATAGCTTTCGGGGAGAACCAGCTATCTCCCGGTTTGATTGGCCTTTCACCCCCAGCCACAAGTCATCCGCTAATTTTTCAACATTAGTCGGTTCGGTCCTCCAGTTAGTGTTACCCAACCTTCAACCTGCCCATGGCTAGATCACCGGGTTTCGGGTCTATACCTTGCAACTAGACGCCCAGTTAAGACTCGGTTTCCCTACGGCTCCCCTATTCGGTTAACCTTGCTACAAAATATAAGTCGCTGACCCATTATACAAAAGGTACGCAGTCACACCACGAAGGTGCTCCCACTGCTTGTACGTACACGGTTTCAGGTTCTATTTCACTCCCCTCGCCGGGGTTCTTTTCGCCTTTCCCTCACGGTACTGGTTCACTATCGGTCAGTCAGGAGTATTTAGCCTTGGAGGATGGTCCCCCCATATTCAGACAGGATGTCACGTGTCCCGCCCTACTCATCGAGTTCACAGCAAGTGTGTTTTGGTGTACGGGACTATCACCCTGTACCGTGCGACTTTCCAGACGCTTCCACTAACACACAAACTGATTCAGACTCTGGGCTCTTCCCCGTTCGCTCGCCGCTACTGGGGGAATCTCGGTTGATTTCTTTTCCTCGGGGTACTTAGATGTTTCAGTTCCCCCGGTTCGCCTTGCATGGCTATGTATTCACCATGCAATAGTGCAACGAATTGCACTGGGTTTCCCCATTCGGGTATCGTCGGTT
>NZ_JAZGQA010000343.1:0-2110 GCF_048593855.1 Yersinia sp. 2542 StPb PI | reverse complement strand
GACGGTGCCACGGGCGGTACGGAGTAACAATGCCTGGGGAATAGCGATATCCAGCCGTTGTTCGCCGCTGTCAAAAGTCACCTGGGCATCGGGGATCAGCGACGCCAGATCAACACAGCCCGCGTCTTTTTTCAGCGGAGCCAGTGATTCAGGCGGCAGCGCGTCAGGTTTGAGATTAAGGCTGGCAATGACCGACGAGGATAAGCAGGCATGGACACTTTTATCGTCGCGGGCCTTAAACTCCACATTCTCATTGCCAATCAGGGTATTGTTTAAATAAATGTCAGCCCGGTAAATGCCGGGTAACACGCTGCCCCCTTTCGAGAAGCGGCTTAAATCAATGCCGGAACCACCGTGTTCGGTATTTAAGTAAATACTGTCAAACTCCACAGCCTGAGGTTTATTAGGCTCAAGTGATACAGTACTCTCTGTTTTTCCAATGCTATCAACAGCAAAAACAGTGGGTGACAAAAAAACGGTAATAATCGCCGCCGCAACGGGCGTTAAACCAACATTGCGGGTAGGCTGTTCTGCTGAAAAAGGCATTGCAGGGTGTTTCATTATTCAATTATTCCGTAGTGTACAGACGTATTCCGCCCCCACGAGATAACCAGCGGACGCTGTGTATGACTGCTGTATATAAATTAAATTAAGGTTTAATGGGCTGGCTCAGTTTATTGAGTGCGCCATAATCATTAACAAATTCAAAATCAACATTATTGCCGGCGGTATTTCCCGGTAACGAAAAGGTCAGCGAATTATTAGGGCTAATCATTTGGCCTTCAACCGGCGCTGTTTTACTGCCCGTTATCCCCACCGTGACCAACGAAACATGAAACGGTGTCGGATTGGTGACTTTAAGTCCGCCGGGGACTTTGGTCCAGACTAAAGATTGTGCGGCATCATTGGGATTACCGACCAAACCGGTAGGACGGAAGAACAATTTAATACGGGAACGGTAGGCCATCTGTAAATAGTTCTGGCTGCTACCCGCATCCGCTTTAGCCGGGATCTCTAAGACATTTAACCAAAAAACAGATTCTTTATCTTTTGGTAAAGCCGCACCGGTATAACTGATGCGCAGTGTCTGGCTTTTATTCGGCTCAACCCGGTTAATCGGTGGTGTCAGTACAAAAGGCACTTTTAACGTTTCCGGGCGGGCATTCACATCCCCGTTATCAATCCAGCTTTGTAATACCACCGGGCCGGTGCCGGTGTTATTCACCTTTACCGTCACTTCTTTTTGTTTTTCCGGATAAATTACCCGGGTGCCGGTAATAACCACACTGGCCTGAACAGAGCGTCCGACAAATAGAATCAAGAACAAGGCTGAGAAGACAGTTAATAAAAAACGGTTAGTGCTGTTCATAACAACCTCGACACTTAATGAATGTGTGCATGCTTTAATTTTAGTGCTTATCGTCAAAAAGGGCAGATATCTGCCCTTTTATATTTCTGTGTTACTCGTTAATACTTATTTGTATTGAATAGAGTAAACCACGTTGCTGACAACAGTACCGGCAGTGGTTGCGCCATCAGCATAATATTGAACCGCATACGGCAGTGTTGCAGAACCCGTAGCAGCATCAATATAAGTCGTGCTGGTTGTCTGGCTGCTGTTACCGGCTTTAATTGGTGCCATGGCGTTAGACGCGTCCAGCAGTTCCAGGCTAACCTGGCCAGCAGTACCGCTTACGTTTTTCAGGTGACCGGTAACCACATCAACACTTGGGCCTGCTTCAAAGAAAGCCGAAACTGTTTTCAGGGTGCCAGCACAGTTGCTCAGTGCCATGTTAAAGCCGGTGCTGCCTGCAACCTGGTTAGCAGAAGTCAACTGGTTAGTACCGACAGTTGGCAGTACTACTGTTGCGTCTGCACCCTGGCCGTCGACGGACACGTCACAAGTAGATGCTGTCAGTTCACCGTTAAAAGTGATGGTACCGGTAGAAGCGGCTTGAGCAGCGTTAACACCCGCGAATGCAGCAACGATTGAGGCAATAATAGCTAACTTTTTCATTTATATTTCCAATTAATAATAGATGTATGAGTTAAATAACTCAGTACTGTTGTGTGTTAATTCGGTGGCGGTTATTCNACAAGAATCCATTAG
>NZ_JAZGQA010000342.1:0-2137 GCF_048593855.1 Yersinia sp. 2542 StPb PI | reverse complement strand
ATCTTATTCCCCTTCAAATCAAATTAGCTTTATAAAAAATAGCCAATAAAAGATCGGTTATAGCCATAAAAATGCCCCGGCTTGATTAATCGTTTGGTTTGTATACAAGGTGGGAAAATCACTGCGGCCTCCGAATATCGTCACGATATTCGCATTCGGAAGCCACTCTTGATTGCATTCTTATTCGTCGAAGAACCAGTAACCCTGATTAATCAATTCGGTTAACTCAGCCATGAAAGCTGGGTTATTTAGTGCCTCACCTAGCTCTTTCTTGCCAATCATGGTGTAACGACACAGTGTGTCAGCAGCTTTAGCATCGGTGGTTTCCAGCCGTTCACTGTTGATAAAGAAACTGTCGCCAACTTGCAGAACACGTAAGCCACTCAGGCGCGTCAAGATCTGACCATCCATCAAAGCACCCACAATTTCATCCTGCTCGTAGGGTGGTTGCGCGGCAGAGATATCCAACTCATGGCGCGGCGTGGTAGCAAAGCGGCCGAACCACTGCTTAAAATCTTCCGGCTGATTAATCATATCGACCATCATCTGGCGCAAACGATCAAGCTCGTGTTGCTCAACCCGCCCCGGATGTTCCCGGCAGGTTAAATCAGGATCACTGTAGTGCTCACCGCCGAGATCTTTCTCCAGCGCATAGTCAGCAAAACTACTGATCAGATCCCTGCCATTCGGCCCGCGAAATCCGACAGAGTAATTGAGCGCCGTTTCATGGGTGAAACCGTCGTGCGGAAAGCCCGGCGGGATATATAAAATGTCGCCCGGTTCGAGGTCTTCATCAATGATTGGTGTGAAAGGCTCAACATGCAGCAGCGCTGGATGTGGACAAAACTGCTTTAACGGCAGCTTGTCACCCACGCGCCAGCGGCGGCTGCCCATCCCCTGAATGATAAAGACATCGTATTGGTCGATATGCGGCCCGACACCCCCACCCGGTACGGAAAAAGAGATCATCAAATCGTCTAAACGCCAGTCCGGCAGCACGCGAAATGGGCGCACCAGTTCGGCAGACGGAGCATGCCAGTGGTTAACAGCCTGAGCCAACAACGACCATCCGGTCTCACCCAGGTTATCAAAATGCTCAAACGGCCCATTACTGGCCTGCCACTGGCCATTACTATGGCTGACAAGGCGGCTATCTACCTCCGCTTCCATCGCCAAACCCGCCAGTTCGTCTGGCGTAATAGGATCAATGAAGTTAGGGAAGGCATTTTTTAATATAACAGGTTGTTTTTGCCAGTATTTCTCTAAAAATTCGGGCCAATTAAGATTAAGTTGATAAGCCATGCTTTAACACCAGTGAGAAGACAAACGGCCATGATTATAAAGTGGCTGCCCCATAGGCCGCCTTGTCATTGGTCAAGGCTATGTCGCGCGCATCAGCAAATAAGTCTATCCCCCCTCGCAAGATGGGGGGATAACGCACCCTTTCTACAGAAAGACAGAAATAGTGGCCGGTCTTATTACAATGCGTTAAATCGTGTTTCCACCTCGGTTATGGCGTCTACCCGTGTTTGATGTCGCCCCCCTTCAAATTCTGCATCAAGCCAGGCATCCACAATCATCTTAGCCAGTTCCAACCCTACGACCCTAGAGCCAAAAGCCAGTACATTAGTATTATTATGTTGTCGGGAAAGCTGTGCCGAATAAGGTTCGCTGCACACTACCGCGCGGATACCGGGATGTTTATTTGCCGTAATCGAGATACCTACGCCCGTACCACAAATCAAGACGCCACCATCAGCTTCCCCAGCCGTCACCGCCTCAGCAACTTCATTGGCATAACGTGGATAATCCGTACGTTCTGTAGACCACCAACCTTTGTCAATCACCTTGATGCCACGCGTTTGTAAGTGAGCAACAATATCCGCTTTCAGAATAAATCCAACATGATCACAACCCAGAGCAATACTTTTCATTGAATAACCTCTCATTCGTCAGTAAGCCAAACTTCACAAATTTCAGTTTTATGTGAGCTAAAACGATACTTTTAGTTAAAAACCCCGGCAATGGCGCGCAGTAATGTGTCCATTTTACGCACAATAATCATCAAATTTAAATAACTCGTGTAGTAACCATAAAGAACAATCCGTTAAATACCCCCTCATAACACAACCAACCA
>NZ_JAZGQA010000341.1:0-2146 GCF_048593855.1 Yersinia sp. 2542 StPb PI | reverse complement strand
ATTCCTTCTGGAGTCTAAAACTTTCGAATGGCCGTTATTAACGGTCCGTAAAGATAAAATGTAGGTCAATGGGATCAAATGCAAATTTTGGGGATTTAAAACGCAGGCTAATGCGAGAGACTCAGGGAGACTGTTGCAGAACAGTAGCCCGCCTGCGGCGGGAGCTAAATCTCTGTTAGAAAGTGACTTTCTCAGCCATCGTAGCTCGCTATACTCCCGTGTATGCACATACCTCGTCCGGAAAAACTCCTCTTCCAGATTGATGATGGCTGGGGCCAGTTACTCGCTAAACACGGCCATGCAGTCCCCGAATGGACCAAACTGGTCGTCGAGCGGATGCTCGCCTGCGGGACCGAGGCCATGGGAGTTCGCCGGTATTGATGCGCTTCTGCCCACTGTTCTCACACCAAATACTTCTGCCAAAGTTGTAAAAGCAAAGGCTGCAGCGCCTGTGGCATGAAAGCCACCGAGCAATGGATTGCTGAGCAACAGTACATCCTGCCCGACTGCGAATGGCAGCACATCATCTTCACCATGCCCGATAAACTCTGGCCCGCCTTTGCCAACAACTGGCACCTGCTCAATAAACTCTTCGCTTGTGCCGCCAATACACTGCTGAAATGGGCCAAAAAGCTCGGTATCTAAATAGGCTTGTTTGTAGCCCTGCATACCTACGGCCGCCAGCTCAATCAGCATCCGCACATTCATCTGTCCGTCACTCGTGGAGGTTTGTGCCTAAAACACGGCATCTGGCGGCCGGTTTACTTCAAAAAGAAAATCGTTGAGCGCTATTGGCGTCAGGTCGTCATCGCCCTGTTGCGGGAAAACTACGCCTCGCTCAATTTACCTGCCGCCGGCTATCCGCATATTCGGGACTATCGGGAATGGTGCCAGTTTCTTGAGACGCAGTTTCAGCGTCGCTGGAAAATCCACTTTGCTAAAAAGACCCAACATGCCCGGCAAAACGTCAATTACCTCGGCCGCTATCTGAAACGGCCGCCGATCGCAGCCTCAAAACTGCGTCTTTACACCGAAGGAGTCGTTGTTCATCATTACTATGACCACCGGACTCAGCAACATCGCACGCAACGACTCAGCCAGGAGGAGATGCTATGGCGCTATATCAGCCATATCCCGTCACGCCATTTTAAAATGGTGAGGTATTACGGTTTCCTGGTCAATCGGAAACGGGGTGAGTTATTGCCTAAAGTCTATACCACACTGGGGATTAAAATGAAGAAAAAACCACAGAAACCGGGCTTTGCGTCACTGATGAAACAATTTACCAATGTGGATCCTTACCAGTGTGTGTTGCGTGGCAGTCGGATGGTTTTTAACAGTGGGGAGGCCGGTATCCGGGCAAAGAATTATTGGCCAGACGTCAGTTGGAGTTCCAAACAGAGCGATGGTTAAGACAGGCAGCATAGGGAAGATCTGTCTAAAATTTAGATTGGGTATCAAAAGCGCTGTCGTTTCACTCAATTGTAAACCATATGTTGCCATAGTTGATGAAATCAACTGCCGGACCGCACTATTTTGTCTCTAACTTAAGAGCAATAAATGGATCCAACTTCCTAACCATGAACGTTGACCCTAACGGGCTATTTGCAACAGTGCCCCTTAATGCGACAGAACCGGCGCAGGCTTCATACTTTACACATAGGCCTCGCTGATAACGCTACAGTCTGGCTAGTACATAATCCGAGAAAACCGAAACTGTTATCTAATATATAGGTCAGAATTTTAATGAAGACTTACAATCAATTGAGCCCCTTCGTAGGAGCTCACAAAAGATTAAGTGAATTCTAAAGTCATTTCTCGCAGATATAATCCTGAGTTACTGTCGTTTGCAAACAATTGTACTTCCCCATAGTCTTGCAAATAGATTTCTCAGTACCCGATTTCAATGCACTCTTATATCCCCAAAATTTGCAACGCTCTGTGGCCACTGTTAAGCCTTGGGAGTCTGAACTTTGTCCGTTTTCAAACTGGCCTTGTTCATAAGAAATCTGAACAATCCCATCAGACTTTCCACCTCCAGTTGCTTCCCATTGTTTAGGCGTAGCACACCCGGATAGGGTTATAATCCCGAGAATGAGAGCTACCATTGGAATTTGCATAGTGACTACCTTCCTTGTATTTGTAC
>NZ_JAZGQA010000340.1:0-2155 GCF_048593855.1 Yersinia sp. 2542 StPb PI | reverse complement strand
GTTTTATCTTATGAGGCCGATTACCGTCAGTAGTTATTGTATTCACCTGTTATCAGGGAACTCCCCCATTTACTGAGGTTATTATGAGAGTGAACAAGCCTGTCAGTCGGCAGGAGTATCCCATTGATCGCGATACCACCTTGCAATCCACCACCGATATTCACGGCAATATCGCCTATGCCAATGCCGCCTTTGTTCGCGCCAGTGGTTTTGAATATCAGGACTTACTGAGTCAACCGCACAATGTTGTTCGGCACCCAGATATGCCACCCGCGGCATTTGCGGACATGTGGCAAACCCTGAATGCTGGCTTATCTTGGTCATCACTGGTTAAGAATCGCCGTAAAAATGGTGACTACTATTGGGTACGCGCTAATGCTACGCCATTACGTCATGATGGCCGTCTGACCGGTTATATTTCGGTACGCATTGCACCCACTCGCGAAGAAGTTAAACAAGCGGAAGCACTGTATGCCGATTTTAATTCGGGTAAGGCCAGGCAGCGCCACATAGCACTATATCGAGGGTTAGTTGTTCGTACCGGTTGGTTGTCTTTATTGTCGTTGTTCCAAAAATTACCATTGCGCTGGCGCTTGCGCGGGGCATTATTGGGGGCGGCTTTACTCCCTACTGTGGCCGCCGGAGTGATTGGGATAACCGGTTTGCCATTATTCGTTTTGGCCGCAGTTAGCGTTGCCAGCAGCGTGGTGACCTCCTGGTGGTTAGAACGTCAGGTTGCCCGCCCTATCGCCGCAATTTTGCAACAAGCGCAAGATGTCTCTTCTGGGCAAGCTGGTGATTACGTACAGCTAAATCGCGTTGATGAAATTGGTTACTTGATGCGGAGTGTCAATCAATTAGGGCTGAATCTCCGTTCTCTGACGGATGACGTTAGCGGCCAGGTTGATGGTATTAACACTGCCAGCAGTGAAATTGCCGCGGGGAATCGTGAGTTAAAAGTCAGAACTGAACAGGCTACCGCTAACTTGCAGCATATCGTCAGCGCCACAGAACAATTAGTGGCCACAGTACAGCACAGTGCTAATAGTGCCAATGAAACCACATCGTTGGCCGCGATGAGCAGCCATGCCGCAGAACAAGGCAGCGAGTTGATGCATCAAGTCATTGAAACTATGGGCACGATTAATGCCTCCAGTCATCGTATTGTAGATATTATCAGTGTCATTGAAGGAATCGCCTTTCAGACCAACATTCTGGCGCTCAATGCGGCGGTTGAAGCGGCACGTGCTGGGGAACAAGGTCGAGGGTTTGCGGTAGTTGCCAGCGAGGTACGCCATCTGGCTCAGCGCTCCTCAACCGCGGCCAAAGAAATAAAACAATTAATTGAAACCAGTGTGGAGCGGGTCCGTGACGGTAGCGCCTTAGTGCAAAATGCCGGGGCCACCATGGATAATATCGTCAAACAAGCGGGTCAAGTTTCTACCCTAATCAGTGAAATCAGCACCTCAACCCATGAACAGACACAGGCACTTGGTCAAATTAACCAATCGATCGGTCAGTTAGATCAAATGACACACCAGAATGCGGCCATGGTTGAACAGTATGCCGGGGCGGCAGAAGAATTGGCGCATCGAACCCTGCGCCTAACAGCGGCTGTTCGAATTTACCGCCCAGTAAAATGAGATAGGTTGTTAGATGACATAACGCTGAAATAGTGCCAGCACTGATACTCCAACGCCCTACTTCGGTAGGCTTTGGCGAGGTGTTTAAGAACGGCATCCAGTAATGTTCGCATTAAAATTAGCGGAGAGTGTCGCAAGATATTCTCCGCTAATGTCAGATAAGATATGACCCGTCATGACTTAAGGCTATTGGCCTGACATCTCAGATGTAATCCTTTATTTTCAGCATAATATAATATGCCCAGTAGCCATAATACTGCCGCGTTTAACGTCGCCAGAGGGCTGAGTATCATTTTTTAAAAATATCACTTCGCTTTAATAAATAAACATAATTACAACGTTCCATCGTGGCATGCAAATTAATTGCCCCCTAAAAAATGATAATAATCAAAATGATGACCAATCCTTAACTCAGCCATGTTCGGTAACCGTGTTAAATATAATAGCAGTGAAGATATACATATTTCACCCATAGAGTAACAATTAAAGGATTTGATAAATGAATTATCACA
>NZ_JAZGQA010000033.1:0-29919 GCF_048593855.1 Yersinia sp. 2542 StPb PI | reverse complement strand
CCGCCTTCCTGCAACTCGAATTATTTAGGTTATATATTATTTATCAATAAAATGTTAGCTACAGGCACACTGATAACCGAGTTTAAATACCCATGAGCAGAAAACTTTCCATTGCATTAGCCCAGTTGAATTGGCTGGTTGGCGATATTGAAGGCAACACTGAACGTATGTTGCAAACCTTAAATGAGCAGCAGAAGGCGGGTGCCTCACTGGTTATGTTCTCCGAGCTGGCTTTGTCCGGTTATCCGCCAGAAGACCTGCTGTATCGTGATGATTTTTATCAACGTTGTGAAGCGCAACTGGATCGTTTGCAGGCGGCAACGCAGCATACGGCGATACTGGTGGGGCATCCGTGGCGCGAAGAGGGCAACTTGTATAACGCATTGTCCCTGTTTGCTGATGGCAAATTGCTAGGGCGCTATTTTAAACAACAATTGCCTAACTACGGTGTGTTCGACGAAAAACGTTACTTCTCTGCCGGTCATGAAAGTTGTGTTGTGGAGCTGAACGGTTATCGTTTGGGGCTGCTTATCTGTGAAGATTTATGGTTCGATGGCCCGGTAGACGCCGCTAAAGCTGCCGGTGCAGAGGTGATATTGTCGATCAATGCCTCGCCATATAACCGTGAAAAACCGTATATTCGTAAAACTCTGATGGCAGCACATTGCCAGCGTACCGGGTTGCCATTGGTCTATCTCAACCAGATTGGTGGGCAGGATGAACTGATTTTTGATGGTTGCTCCAAGGTATTCGATGCGGCGGGTAATATGACGCATCGTTTGGCGGCTTTTGCGGAACAGACCACCTTATTGCAATTGAATGAGTGCAATGTGGTCCCTATGACGGCCCCTGTCGCAGAGTTACCGCCATTAGCGCAAGTGTATGAAGCGCTGGTGTTGGCGGTGCGTGATTACGTGACCAAAAATGGGTTTAATGGCGCGGTGCTGGGCTTGTCCGGTGGGATTGACTCGGCGCTGACACTGGCGATTGCAGTTGATGCGCTGGGCAAAGATAAAGTCCAGGCATTGATGATGCCATTCCGCTACACCTTAGATATCAGTATTGCGGATGCTAAAGAAGAAGCTGAAATTCTCGGTATTGAATTTGATGTACTGTCCATCGAGCCGATGTTTGATGCTTTTATGGGCCAACTGGCACCGATGTTTGCCGGTACAGGGCGCGATACCACGGAAGAGAATCTACAGGCACGCTGCCGCGGTGTCGTATTGATGGCCTTGTCTAACAAGCGTCGCAGTATTGTATTAACTACCGGTAACAAAAGTGAAATGGCGGTGGGCTATGCCACGCTGTACGGTGATATGGCCGGTGGTTTTGATGTGTTGAAAGATGTGCCAAAGACCTTGGTGTTTAAACTGTCGGAATACCGTAATACCGTCTCTTATGTGATTCCACAGCGGGTGATTACTCGCCCGCCATCTGCTGAGCTGGCTCCTGATCAGAAAGATGAGGACAGTCTGCCACCTTATGATATTTTGGACGCTATTCTCGAAGGGTACGTCGAGCAGGATAAGTCGGTGGCTGATTTGGTCGCAGACGGTTTTGATGAAACTATCGTGCGTAAGGTCATTCGCCTGGTAGATATCAATGAATATAAGCGGCGTCAGTCGGCTGTCGGGCCACGTATTACTGCCCGCAATTTTGGTAAAGATAGACGCTATCCGATTACATCAGGCTTTGGCCGCAAGAATTGGTAAAACAGGGATTCACCATGAAAAAAATTGACGCGATTATTAAGCCATTCAAACTGGATGATGTCCGTGAGGCACTGGCTGAAGTCGGTATCACCGGGATGACAGTGACAGAAGTAAAAGGTTTTGGTCGCCAGAAAGGGCATACCGAACTGTACCGTGGCGCTGAGTATATGGTGGATTTCCTGCCAAAAGTAAAAATAGAAATTGTGGTTGCTGACGATATTGTCGATACCTGCGTTGAAGCGATTATGCAAACGGCCCAGACAGGTAAAATTGGCGACGGCAAAATCTTTGTCTTTGATGTCTCTCGTGTGGTGCGTATCCGCACCGGTGAGCAAGACGAAGAAGCGATTTAAATTCTGCATATTTAAGTCATCAATAAAAAGCCCGTTTCGTTTCCACGAACGGGCTTTTTTACTCTCTACGCAGCAACCCTGCAACGTCAAGTACCAAGGATTTATGCTGGAACAAATAACCCCAGCCAGTAGAACAGGTTCAACACGATACCGGCAAGAATCACCGCCACCACTGGTGCGGCAATCTTCATCACCGGGCGACCAATGGCTTCATTCAGGAAATATAAGGCGGTAGTGATAGTGAAACCGGTATAACCGGCCATCTTGATCGACGCAAAAATTGCCCCGATTAACAGCGCGTATTCCATCAGCAAGTTCATGGCGTTACGGATATTATCAGACGCATTACGTACTGACGGGAAGCGGCCTAACCATTTTCCGATGGAACGCAGCATTAGCACTTCCAGTGATATCACCACCGCGCCGATTATCCCTGCCAGTAAGGGGTTTGGAACCAGATAACCGACCACAAACACGAAAGTGAAACCTGCAACGGCATAAACACCGGTCGCCAGTGCCGTAGTAGCAATCAGCGGCACAAATCCGAGGCCACGCATAAACTCAGCCAGTGATGCCTGATGGATTAATGCCAATGACTCTTCCGGCGTGATACCCGGCGCGTAAGCTTTTGCCAGTGTATAAATTGATACTTCGCTACCACCAAAAATCTTCATACTGGCGACGGCTGAAATTAATCCACCCACTACCGCCAGCATCGGCAAGTTCTTAATAATTCGCTGGGTTCGTTCTTCAAATACCGAGTGTCCGCCACCACCTCCCAGGTGGGTTTTTGCCCGTAAGTCTTGGGCAATGGCAATGCCGATAAGCAGAATCATACCGACAAAAATTTCAATTGATTCAGGGAATAGCCCGGTGAAACGGGTAATCAGCAGACGGGTCAGCAGCACGATAAAGGCGGAAATAACCGCGGTCTTCCAGCCAAATTGGTAGAAAATAGCCACCAACGGGAATAGGGCAAAGGCGGATATCACCGGGCTACTCAACTCCCCCAGAGAACCGATAAAATTCACTGGTAATGAGGTGAGCGCAGTATTAACTGCCGGTAAGCTGGTAAGGGCCAAAATACCCCACGCAGCACCCAGAGCAAATGCCAGATAGCTATTGATTGCCAGCACACCAATGATGTCAGTCGGCAAAAACAGTAACCAGGAATTAAGTAAGCCGGTCGAGAGGGTAAATGAGATACCGACTGAGGCGATAAAACCCACACTCAGACCGAAAGCAATACTCCCCGCTTCACGGCGGCTCATATTCCCTTCAACCAACTGTGGCAAAATAGGGCGGATACCGTCATGAAACACGGCAACGGAACGGTGAGAAAGCAGCGCGGTCATCCCTGTCAGCAGAGCAACCACAACAATATGAATATAATCCACGGTGGTGTCCCCTTTAGCGCAACTGTGTAATCAGCAGTGGGATTGCATGTTCAATATGTTCGACGGATAAGCCAAATGCCACTTTGCCCTCAGTCACCAACTTCTCTATTTGCTCAGGTTTCGCCTTGATTCCAGGCTTGGCGATAGTGGCACTTTTGTTATAACCAATAATCGCGATAGCCATTGATAATGCCGCTCCGGCACCGGTGTTACAGGCACCGATATAATAGTCCAATTGGCCTTCTTTCACTTTGATAGCCGCATCCATGTCCGAGAGAATAAATGTCTCAAAGGTATTAGGTGCCGTCTGCTCAATCATTTCGCGTATTAACTCTCGTTGCAGCCCGGCAATGCCAATCTTCTTCATAATCACTTTCCTTGCGTGGCGAAAAATTTATTAGGATTGTGGCGCAACATCATTTCCACCTGAGCGTGGGAAATCCCTGCGGCCAGTAACATGGGAACAAACGAATCAACTAAGTAACTAAACCCGCTACCGCCATTGGCTTTTAAATGTGAGCGACGGGTGATATCCATCGACAACATGACTCTGTCCAGCAACCCGCGTTCAGCCAACGCCACTAACATCGCGACCCTGCGTTGGTCCGGGAAATAACTATTTTTACCTATGGTGTCGAATTGGACATACACGCCCATCTCGATCATTTGCACAATAAGATCAGTTTGCTCTTTCAGGTCACAATGGCCGATAACGACGCGATCGAGCGGGACACCATGTTGTTTGAGTAGTGCAATTTGCTGCAATCCCATGGTACTGAAACTGGTATGGGTTGAGATGGGCAGGCCAGTTGCATGATGAGTCAGTGCTGCGGCATGAAACACTTTCTCCTCATCAGGGGTAATAACCCCTTCGCTGGTCCCTATCTCGGCAATGACGCCCGCTTTTAGTGCCGTGCCATCAATACCTGTCTCGATCTCATCAATCATGGTTTGTGCCAATTGCTGTGCGCTACTTTCACGCACCCTCGGCGGGTAAAAACTGTCAGTGTAATAACCGGTTGATGCGATGATATTTATGCCACTGTCACGCATCAGATTCAATAAAAACTGAGGGTTACGGCCCATGTATCGGTTGGTCACTTCGATGATGTTCAGCACCCCTTTACTCACCAGTTCACGCATTTCGTCACAGATCGGCTGATATTGATCGAGGCGACAGTCCAGATTATTTTTAAATCCAGACAAATCAATGTGGAGATGCTCGTGCGCGTAGGTGTATCCGTTAGGATTGATCATCGGGTAGGCTCCGAAGAAAGTCAGTGTGTAAGACTATCATGGGTATACATTAAATAAACTAACGTATTGGTCTGATAGCTTTTTTATTGATTAACCCAGCCTATTACCCTGGCTGTCATAGCAGCCAAGAATGCGGGGAGTGCCACTTTGAATGCCATCTATCAAGACGACATCACTACGAGTTACAAATATCTGGGAGCGGAAACACATAATAACCGGACTACCAACTGGGAACTGGCCCGCCAGACGCAGACAATAATCGATACTGTCATTATCAATCGGTAATACTGAGGATTGGCTAAATTGGTTATCGTGCCAAATTAACGCATTTTGCAAATGGCCACGGCGATAATAACCGCCGCCAAATACATAGCTATTATCAGCAAAATGATGGGAAATCTCGGACAGATATAGCATAGATATCTGTTCTGGCTGGTCGCCATGCTGATTGGTGGGCATGGTTCCGGTGAGCGCATGGCCGGGTTCGCTGTGTGTTATCCCTAATTGGGCCAACTCGGGGAGGGTGGTACAACTAGTTGCTGAGGGGGCATTTAGCTGTTCAATGGTGACACCTTCTGCTTGCAGGGTATTCCGTGCGGTCAATAAAGTTCGCATGTTGGCTGTTGGCAAAGTTTGCCGCAACTGGGGGTCATACACCATGCAAGGGAAATGCGTTATTCCAACCAATCGTACGCCCGGCATCTCTCGTAGAGCCGCAATGACAGCCGGTAAATGATGTAACTCGAATCCCGCTTCTTGCCCTGAATAGAGCAAATCTCCTGATTGGCAAACCTTCAACATTATGGGTTGGATAATATGTTGGCGATGCGCCGCCTGTGATATCTCCACTGCCTTCTCCAACGAGAAAACAGTAATGACCTCTGGCCGCTGGCGCACTATCTCCTCGACCATTGCTGAGGGCGGCTGCACTAAATGACCTACATGGGCGACAGGAATAGCATGGCGGTAGAGCTGCCGCGCCTCCTTAAAATCAACCGCAACCATTCCCTGAAAACCACATGCCAGCAGACGGCGGCATAGTTCAGGGTTACGCCCGAACTGTTTACTCATCAGATACAGTTTTATCTGGTACCGACTGGCTGTTTCAACCAGTAGACGGGCATTGGCCTCAGTTTGTTCGACGTCAATAACATAGCTGTCTGGATAAATTTCCCCCTGTTGCCAATATGATATAGCGGCATCGATTAATTTAGTATTTTGTTTTAAAAGGGTTTTTAAAAACATTTGATGTCCTAAGGGCGCCCGAGGCAGAATTATTTTGCTAAATTATTATTATTTTGAATATTTAGTGAAAAAAGACCCTGATGTTGTTTATTTAACGATACTCCCGCGAAGCCCATTTCAGCGCAGCGGAGGGACGTCACTAGAAAGGTATAGACCGTAAAGGTTCGCGAGTAAATATCCTATTTCGTTTTCTGTCGGTTTTAGTGAAAAATAGGCCAATAAATCCTGATTGATCTCACGGATATAGTGAATTTCTTCACTTTGGGTAATTTCCGCTAATATCGCCGGATCCAGGGCATGGATCTCTTCGCCCCGGCGGGTGCGCATTAATGCATTCGCCATATGGGTAATGGCCATCATGCCCTGCTCACCCCTAACCGGTAGCTGCCAAAAATTCTCTAAACGGTTGATAACTTGGTCTAAACCCTGACCAATATCGGTATCGATAACCCCTGATTGACACAGAATATTAAGACGCGCATCAATACAAATTTCCAAAGAGTTGGCCTCCTGAAAATGGCTCAGTTTGCAGCCAGGCAAATAATATTAATAGCGAGGCTCTATCTCGCCATTCTGTACTGCCCGCTGATGGTTAAGCAACAATGTCTCATTGATGCCTTTTTCCAGTAATAATTTGATCGGATGGTTATCTGGCCGGATGAGGATAACCGCCTGCGAAGCCTGAATATATCGCTCATCACCTTGTAATTTGATCGCCTGCAAGTGTTCATGAGGAATATCTTCGGCCAGATTCCAGATAGCAGCATCAATATCACCACGGTTAATATGTGCGATACAGTCACTATAAGGTAATTCAACCCGCTCAATGGGTTGGCCAGCAAATTTAATGTCAGTCAGCAAACATTGGTCAGGTGAGCGCGGGTCCAATCCTACCCGCTGGATTTTGTGCTGCTCACCAGGGCGGCAAATAAGCTGGTGGCCATCCACGTAAGAGCCATTACCCAGATTTAATGCCAGTGACACTTTCCCTTCGTTCAGATAACTTTTCGCTGCCAGATGCGACACGACGGCCATATCGTAGACACCATCTATCAGGCATTCGATACGCACTTCGGCCCCACGCATATGGGCAAAATAGAGCGGAAGTAGGGTGAATTGTTCTCTTAAGCCGCTGGCCAGGCCTTCATAAAGCTTGGTATAGGGCAGTGGCATGGCGCATACCATATTACCTAAATCAGCCTGTTGCAGTAACTGCGGCATATTCAGGTCAATAAGCAAGGTACCATTACGGCCTCGACGCTCAACGATGATAGCCCCATCAGCTTCCAGTACTTTTAATGCGTGCTGAACTACACCGACTGAGATACCGAAATCTTCTGATAATTCATCGATGGTTTTAAGTCGATTACCGGGGCGCTCACCAATTAAATAGCGCGCCATGGATACCAATGCCAACCCTTCTTTTTTTATGAATTTCTTACTCATGGTAGGTCAATTCAGCCTTATTTCACTCAGCAATAAATTCTATTACCGGGTAATAAATAGTAAGGGGATAATTGTAGCCACACTATTAATTTTAGTTGTATGGATAGCTAGACATTCATCCGAATGTCTCATCGTGGCAATATTAAGGTAGGATATATGAGATCTATATCACGTTCTACCAAATTTAAACGTAATAACCAGATGGTTTTTTTAGAACAGAAATAGAGGAGAGGCTGAGCAGCCTCTCGATGATAAATTCAATAGTTAGATGACTTTATGTGGGCCGAAACACTCATAATGTATATGCGCGGATGCTACCCCTTGCGCCAATAACTGGCGGCCAGCATATTGCATAAATGCCAGCGGGCCACAGAAATAATAATGTCTATTGGGATCGGCCGCCAGCCACTGATGTGAACTGAGATCCATCAGCCCTTGGCTGTGATAATCATCACCGGCACGGTCCTGAGCGGTGGGTTCGCGGTACCACACGTGGCGGCTAAGATTCGGCATATTCTGTGCAAGAGTCGCGACTTCATCGGCAAACGCGTGTACCCGGCCATTTTCAGCGGCATGTAGCCAATGTATCGGCGCTGCATGTTGGTTATCATGAAGGGTATTGAGCATACTTAACATTGGCGTCTGGCCGACACCGGCAGAAATCAATGCAACAGGCGTTTCTGCTGAGATATCGAGAAAGAAATCGCCACGAGGGGGAGCGATACGTACACTATCTCCTTCGTGCAGTTGCTGGTGTAAATAGTTAGAAACTGTGCCTTGCTCTTCGCGTTTCACCGCAATACGGTAAGTCTTGCCATTGGGTGCCGCAGTCAGGGAGTATTGGCGGATTTCCTGATATTCAAGTTGTTCATCTTCAATATAAATTCCCAGATATTGCCCCGGTTTGAAATCCAATACCCGGCCACCGTCTTCCGGCGCTAACACAAAGCTGCAAATCACCTCGCTCTGCATCTCTTTTTTAATGATACGAAAACGGCGCAAGGTCCGCCAGCCACCGGTGCTGGCCTCTCCCTGCTGATAAATCTGACTTTCTCGCTGAATAAAAACATCTGCCAACACACCATAGGCCTTACCCCAGGCATCTAACACTTCCTGGCCGGGGGAGAACATCTCATCCAGAGTGCTGATCAGATGATGGCCGATAATGGCATAGTGCTCAGGTTGAATATTCAGGCTGGTATGTTTCTGAGCAATACGCTCAACAGCGGGCAGTAGTGCCGCCAAATTATCGATATTGGCTGCATAGGCGCAAATCGCATTAAACAGAGCTTCACGCTGATCGCCATTAAACTGATTACTCATATTGAAAATGTGCTTCAGCTCAGGATTGTGCTCAAACATGCGATCGTAAAAATGTGCAGTGAGTTTGGGGCCGGTGGCGGCAAGTAACGGAATGGTGGCCTGAACGGTAGCGATGGTTTGGTTATCTAGCATGGTGTGCTCCTTATTCCCGTGGTATTTGGCGTCACAGCGGTTTTGTTACTCGGCCCATCTACGAGCCTCGCTGTCACGCTAATTACTTTGGGTATTATAGTGTGTAAATCAATACATGTATTTTAAATGCATCTTATAGATTGCACCCTAATTTGTAAATGCAGATTCCACTTATAAGGGATTACCTTGACGTGTCAGCTCACAGAATGTGAAAAAATCACATGATGAATATGAGGATAATTCCGTTGCACTGGATGAAGTCTGAACAGGTCAAAGCCTTACGCAGTCTGAAGCCAATCGTTTGCGTAAAAACCTCTGTCAAGACCTATCTTAACGGGGGGGAAACAGTTTACACTGTGGGCTAGAACCCAAACGGGTAGCCCACTATACCCTTCGTACTTGAAGCTGCAGCGGTGTTCGCTGCTCTCACTCACCCGAATCACTGACGTGAGTCAGCTCATCGGGATTAATGAGCCTCAAAGAGGCTCACCCTGAGGGCTAGCATAAATGCTGTTCAAATCGGTCTTCAACCGATTTGTCGCTCATTGGTTGCCTAGCTGCACCTCCAATGACTTTGGGTATAGGTATAACTTGTTAGCTAAGTCAGGAGAGCCGGATGTTAAAGCGTGAAATGAACATTGCCGATTATGATGCAGATTTATGGCGTGCAATGGAGCAAGAAGTGGTGCGCCAGGAAGAGCACATTGAGCTGATTGCCTCTGAGAACTACACCAGCCCGCGTGTTATGCAGGCGCAAGGTTCTCAGTTGACGAATAAATATGCTGAAGGTTATCCAGGCAAACGTTACTACGGTGGCTGTGAGTATGTTGACGTTGTTGAGCAACTGGCCATTGACCGTGCTAAAGCGTTGTTCGGTGCCGATTACGCTAACGTTCAGCCACATTCCGGTTCTCAGGCAAACGTCTCTGTTTACTCTGCATTGCTGCAACCCGGTGATACTGTATTGGGGATGAACCTGGCCCATGGCGGCCACCTGACCCACGGCTCACCGGTTAACTTCTCCGGTAAACTGTACAATATCGTACCTTACGGTATCGATGAATCTGGTCAGATTGATTATGAAGATCTGGCGCGTCAGGCCGAAATTCATAAACCAAAAATGATTATCGGTGGCTTCTCTGCTTATTCCGGTATCGTTGATTGGGCAAAAATGCGTGAAATCGCTGATAGCATCGACGCATGGTTCTTTGTGGATATGGCTCACGTAGCAGGTCTGGTTGCTGCTGGCGTTTATCCTAACCCGGTCCCACATGCACATGTCGTTACCACGACCACGCACAAAACATTGGCTGGCCCACGTGGCGGTCTGATCTTGGCGAAAGGCGGTGATGAAGATCTGTATAAGAAACTGAACTCTTCTGTTTTCCCTGGTAACCAGGGTGGCCCATTGATGCATGTTATTGCCGGTAAAGCGGTAGCATTGAAAGAAGCCATGGAGCCTGAGTTCAAAATTTATCAGCAACAAGTAGTTAACAATGCCAAAGCGATGGTGTCAGTGTTCCAAGAGCGCGGCTATAAAGTGGTTTCTGGCGGTACTGAGAACCACCTGTTCCTGTTGGATCTGGTGGATAAAGATATCACCGGTAAAGACGCCGATGCCGCTTTGGGCCGTGCGAATATTACCGTGAACAAAAACAGCGTACCTAACGATCCGAGAAGTCCGTTTGTGACTTCAGGTGTGCGTATCGGTAGCCCAGCGATTACCCGCCGTGGCTTCAAAGAAGCGGAATCTCGCGAACTGGCTGGCTGGATGTGTGATGTGTTAGATAACATCAACGATGAAGCAACCATTGAGCGCGTGAAACAGAAAGTACTGGCTATCTGCGCCCGCTTACCGGTTTACGCATAATATTGCTGGATATCGTTAAGCTGTAATGAAAACCCGCGAATGCGGGTTTTTTTATATCTAATATTGATATCTGTAGCGTGAATGTAACGATGCGATAGCGGCCGCGCAATCTGTTGTTACTTTGTAAATCACCCTATTTAAGTGTGAAGCTCATCCCAAACTGTATGTTTGCATAATTACAACATTGCCAGCGGAAGAGGCCTCTGTCACAGTATCGGGCTGAGCCTGGAGGGATTCATGGTATTGCAATCAACACGTTGGCTGTCGCTCAGCTATTTCACCTATTTTTTTTCTTATGGCATTTTCCTGCCTTTTTGGGGCATCTGGTTACAAGGGGAAGGCATTCCACCGGAAACCATTGGTATCTTGTTGGGTGCAGGCTTAATCTCCCGTTTCCTTGGCAGTCTGATCATTGCCCCCAGCGTCAAAGATCCTTCTCATCTGGTTACAGCAATCCGAATTTTGGCACTACTGACATTGGCCTTTGCGGTGGGTTTTTGGTTTGGTAATGGTTGGGCCTGGTTGATGGTGGTTATTGCGGGTTTTAACCTGTTTTTTGGCCCACTAGTGCCACTGACTGATGCGTTGGCAGCCACCTGGCAGAAACAGATAACCATGGATTATGGCAAGGTCCGGCTGTGGGGGTCACTGGCTTTTGTTATCGGTTCGGCATTGACCGGTAAGCTGGTCTCTGTTTGGGGCCACACGGCTATTCTCTATAGCCTGACTTTCGGTATCGCCGCCATGTTACTCGGGGCGTTACTCAAACCCAGTATTATGCCGCAGGGTGAGATTAAACATCGTAATGTTGTCGCCACCCACTGGAAAGTATTACTGTCTGAGCCACAGGTCTGGCGTTTTTTACTCTGCGTGACCCTATTACAAGGTGCGCATGCCGGTTATTACAGTTTTAGCTCTATTTACTGGCAAGATGCTGGTTATTCCGCCGCCACCATTGGTTATTTATGGTCGTTGGGCGTGGTCGCTGAGATTCTGGTGTTCGCATTTAGCAATGTACTATTTCGCCGCTGGACTGCCCGCAGCTTATTACTGCTTTCGGCGATCACCGGAATAGTGCGCTGGAGCTTAATGGCATCAACCACCGAATTGCCGTGGTTGATCTTGATTCAGATTTTACATTGTGGCTCGTTTACTGTCTGCCACTTGGCAGCCATGCGTTTTATTGCCGCGCGACGTGGGCCGGATGTGATCCGTTTACAGTCAGTTTATTCTGCACTGGCGATGGGCGGGGGAATTGCGGTCATGACGGTGATCTCCGGTTTCCTGTTTGAGCATTATCAGGGAGGGGTGTTCTGGGTTATGGCATTGATTGTGATCCCGGCACTGTTTATTCGCCCTCGGGTAGTGCCGAGTCAACCAGAGTCTGCCAGTTAAGGCAGCTCCAACACACTGCGTAACTGCTTGTTTTGTTGCTCAGTGAGCGGTAGTAGTACCTGAATCAGCGGGGGCGTTGATTCAGGTTGCCGTACGGCATACGGTGTGAGCACCACAGTAGTGCCGGGCGGGGCACCTGATTGCAGATAAACGTCGTGGGGCAAATATTTAATATGTAATGGCAGTAAGGTTAACTCACGTACCTGCTGTTCCACTTGCTCTTCCAATTCTGGATTATTCCGCGTCAGCAGTAAAATCTGCTTTTCCTGTAATGCATTTTCCTGCATCAGCCAGGCACCAAAGCTAATGGCAATCAGACCGACTTCGTCGACAGAGAATTGAATCTGATATTCCTGTTCAAAAGTAGCCAGCGCCTGTCGCGTGGTTCGTAACAGCCGCGGGTATTTTTGGATAACTTCTTCCAACAAAGAATTATCAATCCCGATATTGAAATAACAGCGCTCAATTGCGGGAGCGAGATGGGCAAAAAGTTGGCTGATCAGTGCTTCATTGCTACTAAGTGTCATCCCTGAAAGTTGCTGAAAATGCGTGATCAATTGGTGAATGGCGTTGATTAGACGGGCATCTTCCGCTGATTGAGTGCTGTGATAGCTGTGTGCTTTAATCATCGTTAGCATCAGAATCAGCATATCCCGTTCAACTCTATTCAGCGCATGACCTAATAACGGATTAAATGAATCAAACAAGCTGTCAGCCGCTGCCAGTGCGGGTTTGCATTCTAACCACTGCTGCTGGGTGGGTGATAATTCTGGCAACACCTGCTGTCGATTTTCCCAAGCACAATAAGCCAAATACAGTTGTAAAAACTGACGGTCTCTTTCATTTAACTGCCGACTGAGATGGGGTTCACATTGGCTGATTATCTGTGGCAGATGCTGCGATAGTAGCGTGTTATCCCATGACAAAGCCTGATACAGATGGGGAGCAAACTGGTTCTCAACGAAATGCGGGCAATAGCGTAACCCACGCCGTAGCCAATGAATTAGGCACAGTCTTTTATCAAGATGGCTACCGTGAATCAGACAACTATCGTCACTATCGGCTCTGAGCTGCAAATGGTAGAAACGCTGGATTTCATTAGCAACCTCGGTTATATCTTGCCGGGTAGTCGCTAGCCCGACGCCATTGAATTGGCTGATGGTGTCCAGTTGTACCTTGTGTGCAGGCATGAATAGCATCAGCACCATATGGCAGCGTCGTTGTTGACCGGATAGCGGTTGATCGGATAACTGGGGCACAGAGGGAGTGTCCAAGCTCATATAACCTTCCGTGATGAATGTGTTGTTGTTTATCAGGCTTAAGCATAGCAAAAGAGATTCTATTCGGTTTAGTGGGGCTGTGGGCTTTTACATCGACTTATAACTTACATCACAGTTTTCCCCGGAGTGCTTGAGCTATAGGGTCGTTAGCTGACTGCCTACCGGTAACACCAATGACTTTGGGCACATCATAGAATATCTAAGGATTGATTAATGTGTGATATGTTATACCATAACAATATGATAATGGTTAAACGGCTGATAGCTTTGCTGCTGGCGGGGGGGATTTTTGTTTATAGCCAGTTGGCGCAGGCCCATCCGCACAGTTTTATTGATATGGATACCACTTTTGTTAGCGATAAACAGATGCTGGTGGGGATGAAAATGGTATGGACTATGGATGAAATCACATCTGCCGATCTGTTATATGATGCAGAAAATGCCAAAAGTGACTCTGAAATCTGGAAAAAACTGGCGGCTGAAGTGATGGCTAATGTGCTGGGACAGCACTATTTCACCGATATTTATCGTGACGGTAAGCCGGTGAAATATAAAAACTTACCAACAGAGTATCACTTATCCCGCAAGGGGCATCAGGCAGTTTTAGCGTTTATTTTGCCACTGGCAGAACCCCAACCGCTGGCGGGGAAGCCTTTCATCATCTCCACTTACGACCCGACCTATTTTGTTGACATGACCTATGCGGGCAACAAGGCGGTAAGGTTATCAACTGACATGGAGAAAAGTTGCCAGTTAACCTTATTTACCCCAGATCCCAATGCTTCGTTACAAGCGTATGCATTATCGTTGGATAAAAGTGATTCGCCAGGAGAAGACATGGAACTAGGAAAACAGTTTGCACAGCGGGTTACCGTACAATGTCAGTAGGTATCACGGCAGTTTCACGGCCCCGGCACTGGCTGATAAATTTATGGCCGCTAATACTTTTTTTACTGATCTTAGCCGGTGCAGCCCAGGTGGCATGGCTCTATTGGCCTGAGTTGCTGTTCAAAACAGTCATTTGGCAGAAAAGCATGCATCAGCAGATGGCCCAATTACTGCAACAAGTTAAAGCTAATCCTCATCAGACTGGTTTTACATTGATGATGTTTAGCCTGATTTATGGCGTATTGCATGCAATGGGGCCGGGGCATGGCAAAGTGGTGATTGTCACTTATCTGGCGACCCATCCGGCACAATTAAAAGAGAGTCTGAAGCTAACTTTTGCCGCCTCACTATTGCAAGGTGGTGTGGCTATCTTGTTGGTAACGTTACTGCTGGGTGTTTTACAACTCTCATCACGGTATCTGCATCAAAGCAGTTTCTGGTTGGAGAAAGGCAGTTTTCTGCTGGTTATCGCACTGGGGGTTTTGCTGTGTTTACGGGCCTTAAAGCGTCTTTATCAGCAGATTAAACTACTCAAACCGCAAAAAATCAGCATCCAACGTATACAACCGTTGCCTGCCAACCATGTTCATAGTGACCATTGTGGTTGTGGGCATCGCCATCTCCCCAGTGCCCAAGAGCTACAAGCTGGGGATGACTGGCGCACTCGTCTGGCGATTGTTCTGGCCATGGGGATGCGGCCTTGTTCCGGCGCGATTATGGTGCTGTTATTTGCCAAAGTGATCGGCGTCTACGGGTGGGGGATTTTGTCAGCGATAGCGATGGCAATTGGAACATCCCTGACCATTTCGCTACTGGCGCTGTTTGTCCATTATGCGCGGCGTCTGGCGGTGTACTTAAGCCGTCATCGTGCACCGGTAGCCTGGGGAGCTATTGCGTGGTCTACGCTGGCATTAACCGGCGGGATTATTCTGCTGTTTGCCGGTGTGCTGCTCTATCTTTCTAGTCAGCCGGAGTTTATCGGCGGCATACGGCCCTTTGGCCGCTAAAGTTAACAATGAAAAAAGCCAGTCGGTTAACCCAGACTGGCTTTTTTCATATGGCTGGATGCGTATATACCCTATAGATTTCAAGGTGTAGGAAGGCGGCAAACAAGAGAACCCCGATGAGCTTACACGAGTAAGTGATTCGGGCGAACGAGAGCAGCCAACACACCTGCAATTTGAAAGATGACGGGTATATGATATTAACGTTTCAATGCATCACTAATCTCATCGCTCATCGCTTGAACGATAGATTTAACAATACGTGGATTACCGGCTACGATATTGCCAGAACTGAAATGGTTATGACCGCCAGCAAAGTCAGTCACGATACCGCCAGACTCACGTACCAACAGTTCGCCACCAGCAAAATCCCATGGCTTCAGACCAATCTCAAAGAAACCGTCAACACGGCCAGCGGCCACATAAGCCAGATCCAGTGCCGCTGAACCGGTGCGACGAAAATCTGCACACTGTTCAAACAGTTTACCCACAACGCGCAGATAAGCTGGCGCATGTTGTTTTACTTTGAATGGGAAGCCGGTCGCCAGAATGGTGCCGTCTAAATCTTTAGCATTGGTGCCGCGCAGACGATAGCCGTTTAATTGCGCGCCCTGACCACGGGTGGCTGTAAACAATTCGTTACGCATTGGGTCATAAACCACTGCCACTTCGGTACGGCCTTTGATGCGTACAGCGATAGAAACGGCGAAATGAGGGAGGCGTTTGATGAAGTTGGTAGTGCCATCCAGTGGATCAATAACCCATTGTACATCATCGTCTTCACCAACCAACTCACCGCACTCTTCACCAATAATGGTGTGTTTTGGGTAAGATTTACGGATGACCTCGACAATCAGGCGCTCTGCATCACGGTCTACATTAGTAACAAAGTCGTTAGTCCCTTTCTGGCTCGCTTCGACAGCGTCCGGGGTTTCATAATTTTTGGCAATCAGGTTACCGGCCTTACGCGCAGCGCGTATGGCGATAGTCAGCATCGGATGCATGGGTATCTTCCACTAGGATGTTAAAGAACGAGAAACGGGGCGCAGTATAGCAGGGGTTCTGATAAATGCCTATACCCGTCACCCTTCAAGATGCAGAGGTGTTGGCTGCCCTTATTTGCCCTAGCTACTTAGTTATCTAAGTAACCAGGAACTAATGAGCCTCATCCTTGAGGCTCACCCTACGGGCGAGTATAAATGCTGTTCAAATCGGCTCCCGACTGATTTGTCACTCGGTTGCCGCCTGCCTGCAACTCGAAGTAGCTTGGGTATATGTCTGTGTTAAGATATGGCGATTCCCCGTTATCTTCAGAGTTTGTATGCTACACAATATTCGTATCGTTTTGGTCGAAACCTCGCACACCGGCAATATGGGTTCAACAGCCAGGGCCATGAAAACCATGGGATTAACCAACTTGTATCTGGTTAACCCTTTAGTCAAACCCGATTCGCAGGCGATTGCGCTATCTGCCGGTGCCAGTGATGTCATTGGTAATGCTACTATTGTCGATACTTTAGATGAAGCATTGGCTGGGTGTAGTCTGGTTGTCGGTACCAGTGCCCGTTCACGCACCTTGCCTTGGCCAATGTTAGAGCCGCGTGAATGTGGTGTGCGCAGCGCCCACGAAGCAGAACATGCTCCGGTTGCATTGGTATTTGGCCGCGAGCGGGTAGGGCTGACGAATGATGAACTACAGAAGTGCCATTATCATGTGGCGATCCCGGCAAACCCCGAATACAGTTCATTAAATTTGGCGATGGCGGTACAAATTTTAGCCTATGAAGTGCGGGTAGCATTCCTTGATCGCCAGCAGGCTGCGGCACCGGTAATAGAAGAAGAGGAAGCCCCTTATCCTTTGGTGGATGATCTGGAGCGCTTTTATCTGCATTTGGAGCAGGTGTTATCCCATACTGGTTTTATCCGACAGGCACATCCAGGCCAGATTATGAGTAAATTGCGCCGTCTGTTTACCCGTGCACGCCCAGAGGCTCAAGAGCTAAATATCTTGCGCGGTATGCTGACATCCATTGAAAAACAGGATAAACACCCACAACATGATGCGGGTGAAAGTGCGTTAGATAACAAAAAATAAGGTTTTATATCAATTGGTTATTATTAAAATCCTGCCATATTATTCAAAATGGAATAGGTTAATAATACTTGAGTAAATTACTAGGTTAAATAGTTGACTAAAACAGTCAAGAATGTCAGAATTCTGGCTTGTTTTCACCAACAGGTAATTTTAGCTATGAGACTGACATCCAAAGGCCGTTATGCCGTGACCGCCATGCTTGATGTGGCATTACATTCCCAGGACGGGCCAGTTCCTCTGGCAGATATTTCTGAACGCCAAGGGATCTCATTATCCTATTTGGAACAACTGTTTTCACGGTTACGCAAAAATGGCTTAGTTGCCAGCGTCCGTGGTCCAGGTGGCGGTTACCTGCTGGGCAAAGATGCATCAGCAATCGCGGTAGGTGCAGTAATCACCGCCGTAGACGAATCTGTCGATGCTACCCGTTGTCAGGGTAAAGAAGGCTGTCAGGGCGGTGATCGTTGCCTGACTCACACCTTGTGGCGTGATCTGAGTGAGCGCATCAGCAGCTTCCTCAACAATATTACGCTGGCAGAGCTGGTGAATAACCAAGATATCCTAGAGGTTGCGGATCGTCAGAATAACGATACGCGCCGTACGGCTAATGGCCGACCGCAAGAGACGATTAACGTCAATCTGCGCGCATAAGCAGAATCTGCGGAATTTTACGTTTTGGAAGTGATGTACGGAGCATAAGAGCAATGACCGAATCAAAAATAAAGACACCTATCTATCTGGATTATGCAGCAACCACCCCGGTAGACCCTCGTGTCGCTGAAAAAATGATGCAGTATCTGACTCTGGACGGTATTTTCGGTAACCCCGCCTCGCGTTCTCATAAGTTCGGTTGGCAGGCAGAAGAAGCCGTTGATATTGCACGTAATGATATTGCTGCTCTGGTAGGTGCTGACCCTCGTGAGATTGTCTTCACCTCCGGTGCAACTGAGTCTGATAACCTTGCAATAAAAGGTGCGGCTAATTTCTATCAAAAGAAAGGCAAGCACATCATCACCTGTAAAACCGAACATAAAGCGGTGCTGGATACCTGTCGTCAACTGGAGCGTGAAGGCTTCGACGTGACTTATCTGGCACCACAGTCTAACGGTATTATCGACCTGAAACAGCTCGAAGCGGCCATGCGTGAAGACACCATTTTGGTCTCTATCATGCACGTGAATAATGAAATCGGTGTGGTGCAGGATATCGCTGAAATCGGCGAAATGTGCCGCAGTCGCGGGATCATTTTCCACGTCGATGCAACGCAAAGTGTTGGTAAATTACCGATTGATCTGAGCAAACTGAAAGTTGATTTGATGTCCTTCTCAGCCCATAAAGTTTATGGTCCGATGGGCATTGGCGCGCTGTTTGTTCGCCGTAAACCACGCATTCGTATCGAAGCACAACAGCACGGTGGTGGTCATGAGCGTGGTATGCGTTCAGGCACCTTGCCAGTCCATCAGATAGCCGGTATGGGTGAAGCTTACCGTATCGCCAAAGAAGAGATGGAAAGCGAAGCTGCGCGTCTGCGCTCACTGCGCCTGCGTTTGTGGAATGGTTTGAAAGATATCGAAGAAGTTTACCTGAATGGCGATTTAGAGAATGGCGCACCTGGCATTCTGAATATTAGCTTCAACTATGTTGAAGGTGAGTCGCTGATCATGGCACTGAAAGATCTGGCTGTTTCATCAGGTTCAGCCTGTACCTCCGCGAGTCTGGAACCTTCTTATGTGTTGCGTGCGTTGGGGATGAACGACGAACTGGCTCACAGTTCAATCCGTTTCTCTCTGGGGCGTTTCACCACTCAAGAAGAGGTAGACTACGCCATTGTGCTGGTGCGTAAATCTATTGGCCGTCTGCGTGATTTGTCCCCGTTATGGGATATGTTCAAACAGGGCGTGGATATTAGCAGCATTGAATGGTCTCACCATTAATTCCAGACTTTAAGACTCAGGAGTAATCACATGGCTTACAGCGAAAAAGTAATCGATCATTACGAAAATCCACGCAACGTCGGTTCATTCGACAACGCAGACCCTACTATTGGTAGTGGCATGGTTGGCGCACCCGCTTGTGGTGATGTCATGAAATTGCAGATCAAAGTCAACGAAGCCGGTATTATTGAAGATGCTCGTTTCAAGACTTATGGTTGCGGTTCAGCCATTGCTTCCAGCTCTCTGGTAACTGAATGGATGAAGGGCAAATCTCTCGATCAGGCTGAAGCGATCAAAAATACTCAAATCGCGGAAGAACTGGAGTTACCGCCAGTCAAAATTCACTGCTCGATTCTGGCTGAAGATGCCATTAAAGCAGCTATCGCCGACTACAAAAGCAAACATACTGCCAAGTAGTTGTAACATAGGTTATCAATTGTTAGCAGAGTTGAGGAAGGTGTATGTCGATATCAATCAGCGACAGTGCTGCACAACGGGTCAGTGCCTTTTTAAATCACCGTGGTAAAGGCTTGGGTCTGCGCTTGGGCGTAAGGACATCAGGCTGCTCTGGTATGGCATATGTACTCGAATTTGTTGATGAAATGAACGACGATGACGTCATTTTTGAAGACAAAGGTGTGAAAGTGATCATCGACGGCAAAAGCATGGTCTATCTTGATGGCACCGAATTAGATTTCGTCAAGGAAGGGCTGAACGAAGGCTTTAAGTTTAACAATCCGAATGTCTCAAGTGAGTGCGGATGTGGTGAAAGCTTTAACGTCTGACTCCTGTTTTTGTTTCTACCTCAGGCACTTGTGCTTCATACAGCTCTCTTGCATAACAAGAGGGCTGTATAATATTTGCTAAGCCATCACTATATTCCAGAGCATGCTATGGATTACTTCACATTGTTCGGGCTGCCGCCTCGCTATCTGGTTGACGGCAACCAACTCACTACCCGCTATCAGGAATTACAACGTCAATTCCACCCTGACCGTTTTGCTAACCAGCCTGAACGCGAGCGTTTAGCCTCGTTGCAACAAGCCGCAACCATCAATGACGCTTACCAAACCCTCAAGCATCCGTTAAAACGTGCCGAGTATATGTTATCTTTGCAGGGTTTTGATTTAGGCAATGAACAGCACACCATGCGTGATACTGCATTTCTGATAGAGCAGTTGGAACTGCGTGAAGAGCTTGATGAGATTGAACGCAAACCCGATGCCGAAACGCAGCTTGCTGCATTCAGTAGCCGCTTAGCATTGATGACACAAACGCGCAGTCAGCAAATGGTGGAGCAACTGGATAAGCAACAGTGGGAACTGGCGGCTGATACTGTGCGTAAATTGCGTTTTTTGGATAAGTTACAACAGCAGGTTGAACAACTTGAAGAGCGTTTGTTTGATGATTTATCTTGATTTATACCCGTCATACTTCAAGCTGCATGTGTGTTGGCCGCTTTCGTTCACCCGAATCATTGACTGGCGTCAACTCATCGGGATTCACTCAATTGCCGCCTGCATGCAACTCGAATTATTTAGGGTATAACCGTGGTCTCTAATTGGTAAAATAACTAAAACTCAATTTATTAATTGTCGTAATGTCTGATTAATTCAGAGCCTATCACCGGATAGATTTTGCTCTTTAGACTCATGATTGATGGAAGTTCAACATGGCCTTATTACAAATTAGTGAGCCTGGTTTAACTGCGCAGCCGCATCAACGTCGGCTGGCCGCAGGCATAGACTTAGGTACGACCAATTCATTGGTCGCCACCGTGCGTAGCGGTAAAGCACAAACGCTGGTTGATGAGCAACAGCGGGATCTTTTGCCCTCAGTGGTTCATTATCAAGCAAATAGTATTGATGTTGGTTGGAATGCCCGCAATCTGGCGGCATTGGACCCGGTCAATACCATCAGTTCAATTAAACGTATGATAGGTCGCTCTTTGGCAGATATCGTACAGCGCTATCCTAATCTGCCTTACCAATTCCAGCCCAGCGAAAATGGCTTGCCAATGATCCAGACTGCCAGTGGGTTGGTGAATCCGATCCAGGTGTCTGCTGATATTCTTAAAGTATTGTCTGCTCGAGCCCAAGCGGCACTGAGTGGTGATCTGGATGGTGTGGTGATCACTGTGCCGGCGTATTTTGATGACGCTCAGCGTCAGGGTACCAAAGATGCGGCACGTCTGGCGGGGCTACATGTATTACGTCTGCTTAATGAGCCGACCGCAGCGGCAATTGCCTATGGCCTGGATTCAGGTCAGGAAGGGGTGATTGCCGTTTATGATCTTGGCGGTGGCACCTTTGATATCTCTATTCTGCGTTTGAGCCGTGGTGTGTTCGAAGTGTTGGCAACCGGTGGTGATTCTGCCCTGGGGGGCGATGACTTTGACCATCTATTAGCCGATTGGCTGCGTGAACAAGCAGGTATTGACTCCCGTGATGATCATGGTATTCAGCGGCAATTACTTGATGCAGCGATCGCGGCTAAAATCGCGTTGAGTGACGCCGAGGTTGCAGATGTCTCTGTTGCTGGCTGGCAGGGGCAAATAACCCGTGGGCAGTTTGAATCGCTGATTGCAGCGTTAATCAAACGGACATTAATGTCTTGTCGCCGTGCGTTGAAAGATGCCGCAGTGACCCCTGATGAGGTGCTGGAAGTGGTGATGGTTGGTGGTTCAACCCGTGTGCCGCTGGTGCGTGAGCAAGTCGGGCAATTCTTTGGCCGCACGCCGCTAACCTCGATTGATCCCGATAAAGTTGTGGCAATCGGTGCCGCCATCCAGGCCGATATTTTAGTGGGTAATAAGCCCGATAGTGACATGCTGCTGCTTGATGTTATCCCGCTTTCATTGGGGTTGGAAACCATGGGCGGTCTGGTGGAGAAAGTTATTCCGCGCAATACCACTATTCCAGTAGCCCGCGCGCAGGAGTTCACCACCTTTAAAGATGGGCAGAGTGGGATGAACATCCATGTGCTGCAAGGCGAGCGTGAATTGGTGCAAGATTGTCGTTCATTAGCCCGTTTTACCTTGCGTGGCCTGCCGCCACTGCCTGCTGGTGGTGCGCATATTCGTGTTACTTTCCAGGTAGATGCTGACGGTTTATTGAGTGTTACCGCGATGGAGAAGTCCACCGGTGTTGAGGCATCGATTCAGGTTAAGCCATCCTATGGGCTATCTGATGATGAAATTGCCAATATGATTAAAGATTCGATGGCGAATGCGCAAAGTGATGTCAGTGCGCGTAAGTTAGCAGAACAACAGGTCGAAGCATCCCGTGTGCTGGAGAGTTTACAAGGCGCATTGGCAGAAGATGCAGCATTACTCAGTGAGCAAGAAAGTACCGCTATCGTTCAGGCGATGGCCTTATTACAGCAGCAGATGCAGGGTAACGACCCACACGCAATCGAAGCTGCGATCAAAGCGTTAGATGCGAAAACGCAAGATTTTGCCGCGCGCCGGATGGATGCTTCCATTCGCCGTGCGTTGGCTGGTCATTCAGTGGATGAGGTTTAATCATGCCCAAAATAGTATTTCTGCCCCATAAAGATCTTTGCCCGGATGGTGCAGTACTGGAAGCAACCCAAGGTGAGACTATACTCGACGTTGCCTTGCGCAATGGGATCGATATTGAGCATGCCTGTGAGAAATCCTGCGCCTGCACCACCTGCCACTGCGTGGTGCGTGAAGGGTTCGATTCCTTACCAGAAAGCAGTGAGTTGGAAGATGATATGTTGGATAAAGCCTGGGGTCTGGAGCCGGAGAGCCGCCTGAGCTGCCAAGCCAGAGTGACCGACGAAGACTTGGTAGTTGAGATCCCGCGTTATACCATTAACCATGCGCGGGAGCATTGATATGAGCTTAACGTGGCAAGATACTCGGGAAATCGGTGAAGCACTCTACGACAGATTCCCGGATACCGATCCGAAAACCGTGCGTTTTACCGATATGCATCAATGGATTTGCTCTCTGGAAGATTTTGACGACGATCCGCAGAAATCGAATGAAAAAGTGCTAGAGGCCATTCTATTAGTGTGGTTGGATGAGTTTGAGTGAGTATTGTAGGGTCGCGAAAGCGGCCTTTTTTGTACCTGATCTGATATCCTATACCCAAAGTCATTGGCGTTGCAGGCAGGCAGCAGCTGAACGACAAATCGGTTGAAGACCGATTTGAACAGCATTGATGCTAGCTCGCAGGGGGAGCCTCTTTGAGGCTCATTAATCCCGATAAGCTTACTTATATTTTAAGGTCAAGACCAGTAAGTGATTCGGGTGACAAATCTGCCTGGAGCAGATTTGAACGCTGCTTGCAGCGGCCTCGCAGAGGCGAGGCCGATGGACGGGCCGAGTAGTGCGCGTAGCTAACACCCCTGTAGCGCCAAGGACGAAGGGTATACAGCAAAAAATAATAACGAGGTAATAATGACAACAGAATTGATGCAAGTATCCCTGTCGCATAATCCGGCAGATGCCCGTTGGGGCGAGAAAACGCTGTTGAGTACCGATGCTGAAGGGATGACTATCCACCTGACGGACAACGGTAAATTAGGTGCGATTCAACGTGCTGCGCGCAAAATAGATGGGCTGGGAATCAAGCACATAAAACTGGCTGGCGAGGGCTGGGGGTTAGAGCAAAGTTGGGCATTTTGGCAAGGGTTCCGTGGGCCAAAAGGTCAGCGCAGCGTGGAGTGGGCAGAACTGCCAGAGAACGAAAAAACTGAACTGAAACAACGCATAAAAATTATCGATTGGGTGCGCGACACGATCAACGCACCGGCGGAAGACTTAGGTCCAGAGCAATTGGCTAAAAATGCCATTGATTTGATGTGTGCCGTCTCGTGCGATGCAATCAGTTACCGTATTACCAAAGGCGAAGATCTGCGCGAGCAGGGCTATGCTGGGATCTATACCGTGGGTCGTGGATCTGATCGCGCACCGGTATTGCTGGCCTTGGATTATAACCCAACCGGTAATCCTGATGCGCCGGTAATGGCCTGTCTGGTAGGTAAAGGAATTACATTTGATTCCGGCGGTTACAGCCTGAAGCAGAGTGCGTTCATGGACTCGATGAAATCCGATATGGGCGGTGCAGCCACCGTGACGGGAGCCTTGGCCCTGGCGGCGGCGCGTGGCTTGAAACAGCGTGTGAAGTTGTATCTGTGTTGTGCCGACAATATGGTTAGCGGTAATGCCTTTAAATTGGGTGATATTATCCGTTACCGCAATGGTAAAACTGTAGAAATCATGAATACCGATGCTGAAGGGCGTCTGGTACTGGCTGATGGCCTGATTGATGCCGCCGAGCAAAACGCACCGCTGATTATTGATGCTGCCACTTTAACCGGTGCGGCCAAAACGGCATTGGGTAACGACTACCATGCTCTGTTCAGCTTTGATGATGAGCTGGCACAAGCGCTGTTGAACAGCGCGCAAAGTGAACATGAACCTTTCTGGCGTTTACCTTTGGCGGAATTCCATCGCAGCCAGTTGCCATCTAACTTTGCTGAATTGAATAATGTGGCGGGCGCTGCCTACAGTGCGGGTGCCAGTACTGCCGCCGCATTCCTGTCGCATTTTGTGAAAAACTACCAACAAGGTTGGCTCCATATTGACTGCTCTGCCACTTACCGTAAAAGTGCGGTTGAACAATGGTCTGCCGGTGCTACAGGTTTAGGTGTTCGTACCATTGCTAATTTGTTGTTGGCGAAAGCAAAACAGTAAGTTTGGTGAATGAAGGGGCAAGCACACCTACGGGTACTCCGGCGGCTCACGCCGCTACGACCCGAACGGTGCGCTTCCCCTTCGTTTGGTTTTGTAAGCTACTAATGGGGCGCATTTACGTCCCTTTGTTCGATCTGCTTGACGTTTTTCGGAGTACAAGATGAGTTTGCTACAACCACCTGCCGATGATAACCACGATCACCACCATGATGAGGACCAGAGTCTGGAGTCGTTGCTAAAACTGGCGGCAACTGAGTCAATTTATCGCACTGCTTTTTTCCGCAGATTACTGGACGCCACGGTGTTAGTGCTGGTGGCCGGCTCAGAACCGGGCGGTGAGGATAGCGAGATGACCTTCACTGCGGGCAATGGGGTCAATATTCTGCATTGGGAAAAGCAGGATGGTGAATCAGTTATTCCTTTTTTCAGTTCGCCAGAAGTATTGCAACAGGCGCTGAGCCAGGCTGAGGATGAGCAAACTGACCTCGAAAAGCAGCCTTTTGTTGCTATGCCAGTACGGGTGTTATTTGAAATGACACAGGGTGCACATCTGTTCCTGAACCCAAAATCAGAACATGGCAAAGAGTTTTGGCCGCAAGAAGTGGCGATGCTATTGGAAAATGGCGGTTTAGCCCAACCGGCTGAAATGATGGTGGATAAAGAGAGCCAAATCTTGTTGGGCCAGCCGGAAGAGTATCCGGCGGCGATGGTTGATGCTTTGATCCAACTGTTTAGCCAGCGCAAACCGGTGCGGCGTGCTTTTCTGGCATTGATGCATGATAAAAGTGTGGATGAGCAACCTAACTTACTGATTGGGTTGGAAGTGGATGGTTCGCCCGAAGAGATAGATCAGCTAATTCAGGAAGCGGGCAATGTGGCCAGTGACCATGCACCGGATGAACACCCGGTCGATTTCTGTCTGGTTAATGAGAAAGAGCGTGGGGTAAGCCACTATCTGATGACCCATACGCAGGCGTTTTATCAGCGCCGCTGGGGCAGTTGGCTGAGAAATGTTATTCCCTCGACCAGCCATTAACTCGCTGTTGGCGGGCCAGATTAGCTAGCTATAGGAAAGGGAGCCGTAAGTGGCTCCCTTTTTTGACACACCATTCTCATTGCTACATGAAGAACTTAACGTGTTATTTAGAAGGTGTAAGCAACGCCCATATTAATGGTCATTGGGGTCGCAATGTTTTTACCTTTAGAGACTTTCACTTCAGAACCGATTGACAGGTTAGAGGTCAGGTTTACATTGACACCCACACCTGCGTTAGCTCGGGTCCCTTTCAGGCTGTTATCAAACATTTCGTTGTTAACCATCACCTTGTTACTGGCCATCAGGTCATGATCCACTGAGAAGATAGCGTAAGGCTTAATTTCAGTACCACCATTCAACACAAAGCGATAACCGGTGTTCATCCCCAGAGTACCGGTGGTAGAACGTGCGCCTTGGCTCTGTGCTTCCATGCCGTTAGACAGTTGGTACTGGCTCTTACCGGAGCTAAAGGTGTTCAGCGCGACATAAGGGGAGATATACATCTCATTGATATTGATATGTTTACCTGCCTTCATGGCCAGACCCAGACCGGAGAAGTTAGTATTGCCGGTGGCGCTGCCGTCTTTAGCGGTCACACTGAGGTTCTGTTTAAACTGGTTAGTTTTCAGCACACCATTAATGTAATAACCGCTGTTAGCCAAATATTGCGCGTAAGTACCCAATGAGTTGCTTTCCACACTGCCGCTGCTCTGGTAATCCGATTTGATATTTGAGCTGCTGTAGCTGGCGAAACTACCCACACTGAATACGGCATTACCTAAATCAATGGCTTTATCGCCACCTAAAGTCATGCCATTCAACTTCTGGTTGAAGTTGGCCGCTGTGCCTTTCACGTTATAGCTGTCGTTCAGGTAAGTGAGCCACACGCCGCTTTCGTTAGCTGACGAGCTTTGCTTATCCAAACGATTCTGAATCGAACTTAATTCAGCATTAAAGATAACCGGCATGGTATTGGCGACAGCCAGCACACCCGCGGCACTTGGTGTCAGGGCTGCTTTATCGGCTACCAGTTTGAAGCCGCCTTGACCATCACTGACCAGGTTGTGCTTATAGTTACCCAGATCTACCGGGCCATTAGCCAGTGCAAAGCGCGCGTTATTGGTACCCTGTACATCAACGACATTCAGGTTAGCCGGAGCAACACCGCTGGCATCGATCTGAACGTTGAAATCACCATTAGCATCACCCGTTACATTCAGTGGTGCCGTGGTATGGCTATGCAGGGCTGAACCTAAGTTAAAGCTACCGTTACCTGCCAATGAGTTCATGGTCAGTTGCGCTTTTGTTTGGCTCATATCGATAGAACCGCCCGCCAGCGTGACATCTTTAAAGGCGAATTTAGCGGGTTTGCCATTCATGGCGCTAAAGGCCGCACGGGAAGTTGGGTGTAGCCTGACATAAGGTGCATCTTCGGCCACCAGCACCATGTTACCGGCTAAATTCAGGTCTGCATGCTGGGTTACTGCACCGTCATGGACGCTCAGGAAACTGCCTTGGTTGGCATTAATGATCCCTTCGACAGCGGCAGTTTGGGTGAAAATGGTGGTACCGCCATTTAACTCCGCGTCTTTCAGCGAACTAGCGATCAGCGCATAACCGTCTTCAACCAGTATCTTATTGGCTTGCATGCGCGATTTAAGCTTCAAGATACCGCCGTTAACCGTGGTGTTGTCAGCTTTCGCATCGCCACTAACGGTGAATTCTGCACCGTTATTAACCGTGGTATGATGGGCGTTTGCGCTACCAGTAAGCTCGAAATGACTGTTATTCAGCTCGGTATGCTCGGCCGTGGCACCATCGTTAACAATGAACTTGCCGCCATTTACCGTCGTATGCTCTGCTGTGGCACCGCTCGCCAGAGTGAAGGTACCGTTCTCAAGTGTGGTTTTATAAGCACTCGCCTTGTCATTAACCGCGAATTCGCCGCCATTGATAGTCGTATCTGTCGCTCCTGCGTCAGCTTCAACGGTGAAAATACCATCATTTAGTACAGTATTCATGGCCAGGGATTTATTTTGCAGCGTAATGCTCCCGCCATTGATATTCGCTTTAGAAATAATAGCTCCATCTGTAGCGGTAATCTCACCTTCACTGACCATATCAATGACTACAGAGTGCTGTGCTATTGTCACCTTGCCACCCTGTGCAATCACTGCACCTTTTGATTTAGCGAGTTCAGTGCCACTTGCCCCTTTAAGGGTCAACTGACCTTCTGCACCAACTTGGGTACTGATGTCAGTACCACCATTATTTTCCATGCTGCCTTTGGTGATCACGGTGCTATTTGCCAGTGCGCCAAGCGCCAACGTTACCGTGCCCTCTTCACTAATAATACTGCCAATGATCTTACCGCCTTCTTCCACATTTTGTGTGCCGCCCGATACCAGGGTATCGAGTGCAAAGGTTCCCGTATCGACG
The DNA here is from genome assembly GCF_048593855.1 of Yersinia sp. 2542 StPb PI. Taxonomy (NCBI): domain Bacteria; kingdom Pseudomonadati; phylum Pseudomonadota; class Gammaproteobacteria; order Enterobacterales; family Yersiniaceae; genus Yersinia; species Yersinia sp. 2542 StPb PI. The sequence goes on along the minus strand of NZ_JAZGQA010000033.1, from coordinate 1,382 downwards.
GTTTGTTGCTCAGTGCCGGCAATTTTTTGCTCAAATGCAGGTATATCAACAGTCGTAGTTTTTACTGTCTCTAAACTAGTTAATGCTGTTGCCGCAGCCTGCATTTCTGTGGTGCTAGTTAGGAGGTCAGCCGCAGCGTCAGTTTTAATATTAATGGCATTAATAGCCTTAAGCCCAATCATATTAAAATCATCATCGGCAGACTGATGTTTCTTGGTTGCGTCATCAGCTACCTGCTGTGCTGCCGCTGCATCCTTGATGGCCTTTTGCGCGTCTTCAGCCTGAGTTTTTTTGGTCGCATCAGTGGCTAGGTTTTTAATCAAATTCTCAAGCTCTTGTTCGAGATTTGGTGTGTTTTCATCCCAACTTGGATTGACATCTTTAATTGCAGTACTTTTTGCAGTATTAAGCTGTTTTAAGTTAGCTTCAGCTGCAATTCTTTCTTTATCAGCGAGTTTGAGCTTTGCTTGATTCAATTTTAATTCAGGAGTCAGACGTACGACATCAACACTTGCTTTTTTTTCTGCTTCTTCTACTTTTTTGTGCTCCTGTTTAGCCACAGCCAGCTCGTTGAACTTAGCTTGTTTCTCAGCAAAATAAGCCACCAGTTTTTCTGTTTGTTCCTGGCTAATCACACCTTGAGTCAGGTAGTTTTGCACCCTGTTCAGGGTATGTTGGCTTGTTTGCTGCTGTTTGACTGCCGTGGCTTTTTGCTCAAGTTCTGGCGAAATAGCTGAGTTGTTGTTTAATGATGCAATAAACAGTGAGTTGGCCTCTTCAGCGGTGAACTGCCCCGGCGCTTTGTTATTGAGTGAGGCTGTAAAGGCATCTATTGCTGCTGCATTGAGTTTATTTTTGTTGTCTTCGCTCTTGTCTTCTGCATAAGCAACAACGGCTTCTAACTGCTTGATTTGTTTTTTAAATGCATCGTTAAGTGAATCTAATTCGTTTTTTGCTTGTTTTTGTTGTGCAGGTCCTAAGCCAGCAATGCTGGTTGCAAAATCCTTATTCTGCTGCTGGTGATTCTGTTGCGCTGTCGTAATTTGCGACTTAATCTGATCGATCATCTCTGCTGTGATTGTTTGACCCGCAGGAGCGATGCTTTCCAGCAAGATATCTGCAGGGGCTTTGGCTGCGGTAAAGCTGCTACCATTGCCCATACCAACAAGAGGTGTAACCGCAGATGTTGGTGCAGCAATTGCCCCACCAGATATCAATGATGAGACCAAAATAGATAACGGCAATAAACGTGTATTTAATGTGTTGCGATGACCCATGATTTTATACATTCCTATTTACAGATGAATTTAAAAGACGAAATACTCAAGAAGGTTAATAACGACAAAATGTTGGATGAAATATAAAGAAGTGTGCTGGACATT